>JAEXTU010000121.1 GCA_023453335.1 Pseudomonadota bacterium
ACCGCAGCTACGCGAATTGGGGGGGACACCATACTAAATTAGCGGCTAAATTATTTGGAGAAGTACAGCGCCACAATAAGTGAAGCACAATAATTTAGTATGGTGTCCCCCTAATTCCCCCCAAAAAAGCGGAAAGGCCCCCAGGCGGCGGTGCCCGGGAGCCTTTCCTGGGGCAAGGGGGGCTACTACTTGAGTCGTTCGGCCAGGACCTCGGCCACGTGCAGCACCCGGATGCGCGAGCCGCGGCTCTTCACGCCGCCGCGCAGCTGCATGATGCAGCCCGGGCAGTCGGTGGCCAGGATCTCGGCCCCGGTGGCCTCCACCCGGTCCAGCTTCTTGGCCAGGAGCTGGGCGGAGAGCTCCGGGAACTTCATGGAGAAGGTGCCGCCGAAGCCGCAGCACACGTCCTCCTCCTCGCCCGGGGTGTAGTCCAGCCCGCCGGCGGCGAGCAGCTCCCGCGGGGCGTTGATCACGCCCAGGCCGCGGCAGAGGTGGCAAGGCGCGTGGTAGGCGGCCTTGGGCCCGCCGGGCCGGAAGTTCTTCTCATCCAGGCCCAGCACGTTGCGGGCGAAGCTGCTGAAGTCCATGACCTTGTCCGCGAACTGCTTGACCTTGACCCCCAGGGCCGAATCCTCGCCCAGGATCTTGGGATACGCGTGCTTGAGGTGCGAGGCGCAGGAGGCGCAGGAGGTGAGCACCACGTCGTAGTTGGCCGGGTCCATGGCCAGGAGGTTCTGGGCGGCCACGTCGCGGGCGGCCGCGGTCTCGCCCATCATCTGGGCGGGCAGGCCGCAGCAGGACTGGCCCATGGGGAAGTCCACGTCCATGCCGTGCCCGGCCAGGACCTTGACCACCGCCTCCAGCTGCTCGGGATACACGAAGTCCTGCACGCACCCGGAGAACAGGGCCACCTTGAGCCGAGCCTCGCCCGGCGCGGGCTTGACCTTGTCCCAGCGGTCCCGGAAGGGGACCTCGGCGATGGCCGGCAGGGCGCGGAAGGACTGCTCCTTGGAGAAGACCATGGGCAGGTGGCGCAGGTAGCCGCCGCTGGTCACCGGCTTCTGGAACAGCCGGGCCGAGCGCAAGAGGGTGTGGAACAGCTTGCGGCTGGCCAGCACCTTGCCCAAGAGGGCGCTGGGCAGGGGGTGGCCCTCCTCGTCCTGGATGCGGGCGTGGATGTCCTTGATGAGTGTGGGCAGGTCGATGCCGCCCACGCAGTTGGCCTTGCAGGCCCCGCAGTTGATGCAGTTCTGCACCAGGTTGCGGGCCTTGTCCCGGCCGTGGAAGAAGTAGGTCAGGATGAGCCCGATGGCCCCGATGTAGATGTGGCCGTACTGGTGGCCGCCCACCAGGCGGTACACCGGGCAGACGTTGGCGCAGGCCCCGCAGCGCACGCAGCGCAGCACCTGGGAGAACAGCGGGTCCTTGGCCAGGGCGGAGCGGCCGTTGTCCAGGAAGACCACGTGCATGACCTTCTTGCCGTCCGTGGCCGCGGCGCAGGGGTTCTGGCCGGTGATCCAGGTCACGTAGGAGGTGATGGCCTGGCCCGTGGCGTTGCGGGGCAGGAGCTTGAGCACGGTGAGGGCGTCGGCCACCCCGGGCAGGAGCTTGTCCAGGCCCACCAGGGCCACGTGCACCCGGGGCAGGGTGGTCACCAGCCGGCCGTTGCCCTCGTTGGTGATGAGGCCCAGGGTGCCGGTGGAGGCCAGGGCGAAGTTCGCCCCGGAGATGCCCATGTCCGCTTCCACGTACTTGGTGCGCAGCTCGCGCCGGGCCACCTTGACCAGCCGCTCGATCTCCGCATCCTGCTTCTGGCGGGTGACCTCGGAGAAGAGGTCCGCCACCTGGTAGCGGGAGAGGTGGATGGCGGGCATGACCATGTGGGTGGGACCCTCGTGCCGCAGCTGGATGATCCACTCGCCCAGGTCGGTCTCGGTGACCTCCAGGTCATCGGCCTCCAGGCGGTGGTTGAGCAGGGTCTCCTCCGCGGTCATGGACTTGGACTTGACCACGCTGCGCACGCCGTTGTCCCTGGCGATGCCGGCGATGATCTCGTTGGCCTCGGCCGCGGTGCGGGCCAGGTGCACGTGCACCCCGGCGGCCTCGGCCTTCTCCTTGAACTGGGCGAAGAGCTCCATCATGTGCGCGGCGGCGTCGTCCTTGATGGCCGCCACCTGGCCGATGAGCCCGGGCAGGTCCATGCCGGCGAAGACCTTCAGCCGGGTGGCGCGGTAGGCCACCGCGAACTTGTCCATGGCCTGGCGCAGGAACTCGTTGTCCAGGGCCTGGCGCAGCTCCGACCGGTAGGTCTTGAGGTCCTTGGCGGTTTGCATCACTCGTCCTCCCAGAGCAGGATGTGCAGCTCCAGCGGGCCGTGCACGCCCAGGGCCAGCACCCGCTCGATGTCCGCGGTGCGGCTGGCCCCGGTGATGAAGGCGGTGTAGCTGGGGACCTCGGCCAGGAGCTGTTCCAGCACCGGGGCCAGGTCCAGGGCGGTGGCCCGCAGCCGGGACAGGGGCAGCACCGCCACGTGCACCTCGCAGACCATGGTGGCCAGGCGCAGGTCCTCGTTCCTGGACGTGATCACCATGGAGCCGGTCTCGGCAATGCCCCAGTCGGCCACGGTGAAGCCCAGGTCCACCCCGGCCAGGTGGTCGCGCATGCCCTCGGCCAGCACCGTGATGCCCTTGGCCGCAGCCAGGGTTTTCAGCTCGTCCAGCAGTCCCGGCTCCAGGGCCGGGGCGGCGATGGTCTTGTCCGTGGCCGTGGCGCAGAGGCCGGCGGCCGTCTCGGACAAGGCCTCGCCGCAGCCCGCCAGCAGGAGCTGGCAGGCCTCCTTCTTCTCGCAGATGTCCACGGCGTAGGCCAGGGCCGCGGGCAGGTTCGCCACCTCCGCGACCTTGGCTGACACCAGTTCGGCCTTTTCCCGGAACAGGGCGGCCAGGGACTTGGCATCCTGCATGTTGTCCCCCTTTTAGGGCAGGGTTTGGGCGTAGAGCTCCACGGGATGACGCACTTCCACGCTGTCGCCGGCCCGGGAGAGCATGTCCGTGATCTGGAGCATGCAGGCCGGGCAGGCGGTCACCGCCACCTTGGCCCCGGTGGCCACGATGTTGTCGCGCTTGCGGCGGCCGATGTTGGCAGACAGTTCGGGGTGCAGCAGGGTGAAGCTGCCCCCGCAGCCGCAGCATACGTCGGCCTCGGCCATCTCCACCAACTGGTAGCCCGGGTTGCGGGCGATGAGCGCCCGGGGCTGGGCCGCGACCTTGAGGGACTTCTTGAGGTGGCAGGGGTCGTGGTAGGTCACCTTGACCCGGCCCTCGGCCGGGGCCGGGGCCGGGGGCAGGCCCACCCTGTCGGCCAGGAAGGCGTTCACGTCCATGGCCTTGGCCGCCAGCTCCAGCACCTGCTCCCGCGCCTTGCCGGTCCAGTCCGCGGTCATCATGGGCCAAATCTCCTTGATGGCCGCGGTGCAGGTGGCGCAGGGGGTGATGAGGGCGTCGTACTGCCGGCCGGCGAACTTCTCCAGGTTCAGGCGAACCAGGTGCTCGAAGGCCGGGCGGTCGCCCGAGGCCAGGGCGGGCATGCCGCAGCAGGCCTGGTCCGCGGGCAGGTAGATGCCCACCCCGTGGTGGGCCAGGACCTTGATGGTGGCCTGGCCGATGCGGGGGTAGACCTTGTCCACCATGCAGCCTGGGAAGAAGGCCACGCGCAGGCCGCTCGTGCCCGCGGGCTGGTCCAGGGAGGGGAAGGTGTCGTGCAGGGGGGTGGGGGCCAGGGCCGGGAAGTGCTTGTCCCCCAGGGGGGTGGCGAAGCGGGCGCAGGACGAACCCACCACCTCGTTCACCGGCTTGACCGCCAGGCCCTGCAGCTTGGAGGCCAGGCCGGTGAGGAAGTTGAGCAGCTTGGGCCGGGCCAGCAGGGAGCGGAAGATGACCCGCTTGGCCGGGGGCAGCCCCAGGTACCCGGCCAGGATGGCCCGGGCCTTGAGGAAGATGTCCAGGACCTTCACGCCGCTGGGGCAGTTGGCGGCACAGGAGCCGCAGAGCAGGCAGGATTCCAGGCGCTCGCGCACCTGGGCCGCGTCCTCGATCATGGCCTCGGCCAGGTGTTCGAGCAGGGCGATCTTGCCCCGCGCCACCTGGGTCTCCCGGCCGGTCTCGGCGTAGAGCGGGCAGACCGCCTGGCACATGCCGCAGCGCATGCAGGTGGCCAGCTGGTCGTCCAGCTGGCGCATGAGCCCGTGCAGTTCGCGGATGCCGGCCATTAGTCCTCTCCTACCAGCTTGCCGGGGTTCAGGATGTTGCCCGGGTCCAGGGCCTTCTTGAGGCGGCGGGAGTAGATGACGGTGGCCTTGCCCACCTCGTCCGCCAGGTACTTGCACTTGGCCAGCCCGATGCCGTGTTCGCCGGACAGGGTGCCGCCCAGTTCCAGGGCCTTGGCGAAGATCTCGTCGATGGCGTGCTCCACCCGCTCGAACTCCGCCTTGTCGCGGCGGTCGGTGAGGATGGTGGGGTGCAGGTTGCCGTCGCCGGCGTGGCCGAAGGTGCCCAGGGTGAGCTTGTACTTGGCCGCGATGTCCTCCAGGGCCTGGATCATGGCCGGGATCTTGGAGCGGGGCACGGTGGCGTCCTCCAGCACGGTGGTGGGACGCACCCGGGCCAGGGCGGACAGGGCGGCGCGGCGCGCCTCCCAGACCTTGTTGCGCTCCTCGGCACTCTGGGCCACCTGGATGCGGGTGGCGCCCATCTTCTTGCAGATGGCCTCCACCGCGGCGGCCTCGTCGGCCACCTGGGCGGGGTGGCCGTCCACCTCGATGAGCAAAAGGGCCTTGGCGTCCACGGGCAGGCCCACCTTGGCGAAGTCCTCCACCGTGCGGATGGTGAAGTTGTCGAGAAATTCCAGGGTGCAGGGCACGATCTTGGCGGCGATGATGGCGGCCACGGTCTGGGAGGCCGCGGGCACGCTGTCGAACACCGCCATCATGGCCTTCTGGGCCTGGGGCGGGGGCACCAGCTTGAGGGTGAGCTTCTCGAACACGCCCAGGATGCCCTCGGAGCCCACCATGAGGCCGGCGAGGTTGAGGCCGGTGACGCACTTCACGGTCTTGGACCCGGAGCGCACCAGCTCGCCCTGCGCGTCGAAGAAGTCCACGCCCATGACGTAATTCTTGGTGACCCCGTACTTGAGGCCGCGCAGGCCGCCGGCGTTCTCCGCCACGTTGCCGCCCAGGGTGGACACCGCCTGGCTGCCCGGATCGGGCGGGTAGAACAGGCCCTTGGCCGCCACGGCGGTGGCGAACTTGGCGGTGATGACTCCGGGCTCCACCACCGCGTACATGTCCTCCTCGTTGATCTCGAGGATGCGGTTGAGGGCGCCGGTGAGCAGGACCACGCCCCCCTTGCCGCCGGGGATGGTGCCGCCGGAGAGGTTGGTGCCCGCGCCGCGCACGGTGAGGGGCAGGCCCTCCCGGCCGCACAGGGCCACGGCCTTGCCCAGGGCCTCGCGGGTCTCGGGCCGCAGCACCACCGAGGGCACCACCGGCGGGAGCACCGCGGAGTCGTAGGAGTAGGCGTGGCGGTCCGCCTCGGCTTGCATGACGTTGGCCTTGCCTACCGCGGCTTCGAATTCCTTGATCAGCGCATCCTTGAGCATGAGGTCGCTCCTCGGCCAGGCCGGGGTTTGGGGCGGGGGGGGCCGGCGGGGGGGCG
>JAEXTU010000164.1 GCA_023453335.1 Pseudomonadota bacterium
CCGTACCAGTGCAGCCAGCCGGCCAGGGCCGGGTCCGCCACCAGGCGCTCGGCCCAGATCAGCTCGGCGTCGGCCAGGAGCGGCGGGGGCCAGGACTGGGGCACTCCGGCAGCGCGGCGGTCGCCCAGGGACAGGGGGTCGGTCAGGAAGGCGGCGGCCAGGGCGGCGTCGGCCGCCATCAGGCGGAGGCGTTCGGTGCGCAGGGTCAGGGGCATCAGTTCTCCACGGAGGCGCGGGGCAGGGGGGTGGTGAGCTTGTTGTAGGTGCGGATGATGGCGTGGTGCCACCGCAGCTTCTCGTGCAAGGCGTCGATGATCTGCTTGGAGGTCTTCTTGGCCAGTTCGCCGGACTCGTAATAGTCCTTCACGTCCTGGGTGATGAAGGAGTCCAGGAGCAGCAAGAGCAAGAGCGAGGTCTGCTTGGGGTCCAACTCCAGGTTGGCGATGGGCGCGCGGTCGAACTGCATGAGGTTGTCGAGCAGGGCCATGTCCCGCACGAACTCCTCGGGCTGCTCCTTGAACTGGGAGTGCTTGATCTGGCCCAAGATGTCGATGATGGAGCGGTCCCCGAGGATGCGCATGTTCTCCTTGAGGGAGCGCAGCTCCTCGCGGGTTTCGGGGGTCTGCTCCACCTGCTCCAGGGTCTCCAGGGAGCGCCCGGGGTGGCGCAACAGGTCGTGGGTGGTCATGGCCGACAGGCCGGGGTGGGCCTTGGCCAGGTTCATGAGCGGGAAGTACAGGGGCTTGATGAAGCGGGAGACCGCCCGCTTCATCTCCTTGGACTCGAATGCCGAGTTGAGGAAGAGCAGGCACCGGCCCGGGGAGCCGAAGACCCGCTCCAGGTTCAGGGCCGGATCGCCGATGGTGCGCAGGGTGGTCAGGTCCCGCTTGACGTCCTCCTCGTCCACCGGGTGGCGGGGCTTGGCCTGGAGTGTCTGGTACTTGCGCAGGTAGTCGTCCTCGAACCGGGTGAGGGCGCGGGTTATGGCCTCCTCGCCGTCCCTGCCCGGCGGGGGGGAGGCGATGGTCTTCAGGTGGTCCCGGGCCTCGCGCAGGGTGTCGGCGTCGTCCGGGGACAGGACGCTCCTGACCTTGAACTCGGTGTCGCCCACGGCCAGGTCGAAGAATGCCTTCACCCGGGCCGCGTTGTCCGGGATGGCCCCGGCGTGCTGCTCGATGAAGGTCTTGCCCAGGTTGAGCACCAGGCAGAGCCGGTTGAGCTTGCTCATGATGGCGTAGACCAGGTTGGGCGGGAGCTCCTCCTTGGCCTGGGGCTTCTCCTCCTCGACCGGGGCCTCGCTGGGCGTGTTGGTCAGGGAGTTGTACTTGCGGGCCACCTCCAGGCGCAGGTCGGCCTCGGTGTGCAGCCTGGCCACCACATCCAGGGGCGAGGCCTCGCGCAGGGACTCGGCCAGGGCCGCCAGGCGGGCCGGCACGCCGGGCTGTCCGGCCAGGGCCTGCCGGAGCAGCGGCAGTTCCAGGTTCAGGATCGAGACCAGGGCCGGGACCAGGAGATCGACCATGCGCAGCCCGGCCAGGGGGAGGGTGTCCAGGCCGGATTTCTGCATGGCGAAGAGGTCCCGCAGCAGGGTCTGGTCGTCAGCGAATTCCGGAGCCTCGGATTCTCCCGGCGCGTTGACGATCTGGCGAATGACCTGCTTGGGCGCCAGGCTGGCAAGTTCGCGCAGCTCTTCGCGCACCTTGCCCGCGGCCTCGGGATCGGTCTCGGCGAACGGGGCCAGGGCGGCCTCGGGGCCGGCCAGGAACTGGCCGAACGAGGTGATCTCCTCTTCCTTCGGGATGTTGCCCAGGGCGAACCAGGCGTCGGCCAGGCCGCGCAGGGCGGCCAGGGTGCGGCCCCGCGACTCGGCCGCGGCAAAGGTGGCGAACAGGAAGGCGGCGGTGCGCAGCCCGTCCGTGAGCAGATCGTTGGCGTCGGCCCGGCCGTCCAGGAGCTTGGCCAGGAAGACCAGGTCCTTGGAGATGTCCTTTTCCGAAATCTTGGGCCGGGGCACGCTGGCGAAGTCCGCGGCGCCGTCCAACTGGGCGTCCCGGTTGAGCTTGGCCAGCCGGGACAACTCCTCCTCGTCCAGCTCGGGCTCGAGCAGGCCGCGGCGCATGGCCTCCAGGTCTGCAGCCACGGCCTCGGCGGCCTCTTGCACCTTGCGGGCCTCCTTCTCGCCGCGGGCCAGGCTGAAGCGCAGGGACCAGCCCAGGTACAGGGAGAGCTTGTCCAGGTTCTCCTCGAACTTGCGGTCGTTCTTGACCACGAACTCCGCGCCCAGGCCCAGGCGGATGCACATGCGGGAGAGGGCGGCGTGCAGGTCGGCGGTCAGATCTGGGGAGATGCGCACTCTGCGGGTGAGCATCCACCGGTCCCCCTGCCAGTCGTAGGAGGTGAGGACGTTCTTGCCCTCCAGCAGGTACTCGGTGAAGGCCCCCTTGTCCCGGCTCCGGAAGGTGTAGAGGTTGTTGCGCACGGTGAAGGACATCCCGTCCTTCATGCCCCAGTTCATGAGCATCTGGGGGGTGAAGGCCACCTGCTCCACGTTGCGCACGCCCAGGAGCACCATGCCCTGACCCAGGGTCACCTGCGGCGGCACCTGGCGCAGGAGGTCGGGGTTCAGGTGCAACTCGCCCTTGACCTCGATGGGATGGGTGTAGCTCTTGTTGATGATCCGGGCGTTGGCCGCCACCAGGTTCTTGGCGATGACCCGGATGTCGTCGATGAGGAAGAAGGTCTTCACGTCGTGGGCGGTCACCAGGTCGCCCAGCCAGGTCCCGTCGCGCCAGAGGATGCCGGTCTGCTTGGTCTTGGGGTCCTCGCCCACCCGGGTCTTGGCGGCCAGGGTGCCGATGAAGTCGGTCCACTTGTCCCGGTTCTCGGGGGTGTTGGGAATCTGCAGCCCGGGCAGGAAGGCCAGGGGATAGGCCGCGTCGCCCTCTCCGAGGGTCACGTGCAGGAGGTACTTGCGCTCCAGGGCGTTCTTGCCCTCGCGGATGGCCGCGCTGGCGATCTTCTGGGTCTTCTCCTCCAGGACCTCGGAGGACAGGGCGATGCCCAGCTTGCCCAGGGCGGTGCGGATGGCGTTCTGCACCTTCTGGGTCGTCTGGCCCTCGTCCCAGCTTTCCTCCATGAGCCGGAGGTAGAGCCCGACGATTTTGGAGACGAAGCGGCTCTCGAGTCCTTTGCCCTGTTCCGCCATGGAGAAACCGTGCTGAATCCTTGCAGAAATTTCGAAGCATGACGCCGGAAGGCCGGCGTTCCTGGGTCTATCGAGGAATAGCCGCTATTTTGT
>JAEXTU010000180.1 GCA_023453335.1 Pseudomonadota bacterium
GTTTTCCACGGCGCGGAGTGGCACGAGCGCGAAACCATGGATTTCTTCCCGGTGGTCTTCGCCGGCAATCCCAACCAGTCGCGCCTGCTCCTGCCCGCCGAGATGGAGCCCGGGGTCCTGGCCAAGGACGCCAAGGCCCGCGCCTCCCTGGCGGTGCTCATGCAGTGGAGTGAGCTGGACATCCGGGACGAGTCCGCGCCCGAGTGCGCGGCCCTGGCCGCCAAGGTCGCTGCCGCCGAGGCCGCTGCCGCCGCCGCCAAGGCCAAGAGCAAGGCCAAAGAGGAGGTGCAGGCATGAGCGACGCGCCGCTTGCGCAGATGGCCGGGGACCTCTACACCCAGCACTTCGAGCCCGGCCCCGACCCGGGCACCATGGTCGTCAACATGGGGCCGCAGCACCCCTCCACCCACGGCGTGCTGCGCATCGTGTGCGAGCTGGACGGCGAGTACATCCGCCGCGCCGAGCCGGTGCTCGGGTACATCCACCGCATGCACGAGATCATGGGACAGACCAAGCCCGTGGCCCAGTTCTGGCCCAACATGGGCCGAGTGGACTACCTGCACGCCATGGGCTGGAACCACACCTTCGCCCTGGCCGCCGAACGCCTGGGCGGCGTCGAGGTGCCGGAGCGGGCCGAGGTGCTGCGGGTGATCGCCACCGAGCTCAACCGCATCTCCTCGCACCTGCTCTGGTGGGGCGCCTACCTCCTGGACCTGGGCGCCTTCACCCCTATCATGTACGCCTTCGCCGACCGGGAGATCCTCATGGACCTCATGCAGGTTCCCACCGGCTCCCGGCTCACCTACTGCTACTTCCGCTTCGGCGGGGTGAACGCGGACGTGGACGAGACCTTCGCGGACAAGCTGAAGGAGTACGTGAAGTACCAGCGCGCCCGCTTCCCCATGTACCGCGACCTGGTCACCGACAACATCATCCTGCGCGGCCGCTGCGAGAAGATCGGCCCCATCAAACCGGAGATGATCCGGCGCTACGGCGCCACTGGCCCGGTGGCCCGCGGCTCCAACATCCAGTACGACTGCCGCCGCAAGGAGCCGTACTCCATCTACGACAAGTTCGACTTCGAGATTCCCACCCGCACCGAGTCCGACGCCATGGCCCGCTACTATGTGCGCATGGCCGAGATGGAGCAGAGCCTGCGCATCCTGGACCAGGCCGCGGCCATGCTCCCCAAGGCCGGCGGCGGCCACGTGAACCCCAAGGCCCCCAAGCCCAACTGGAAGCTCCCGGCCGGCGACGTGTACGCCGCCACCGAGGGCGCGCGGGGCAAGATCGGCATCTACATCGCCAGCGACGGCGGCAAGACCCCGTACCGGATCAAGCTGCGCGCGCCGGGCTTCTCCAACCTGAGCCTGTTCGCGGAACTGGCCCAGGGCACCCTGCTGGCCGATGCGGTGTCCATCCTGGGCAGCCTGGACCTCGTCATCCCGGAGATTGACCGATGAACCTGGAAACCCTGGCCCAATCCCTGAACCTGACGTCGGACCTGGTGCCCCTGGTGCAGATCGCGGTGGGGCTGGTGGCCCTGGCCGCCTTCGTGGGGTTGAACGCGGTGCTCCTGGTCTGGATGGAGCGCAAGGTGGCCGGCCACTTCCAGCGCCGTCCCGGCCCCTACGAGGTGGGTCCCTGGGGCCTGCTGCAGACCGTGGCCGACGCCATCAAGCTTATCGGCAAACAGCTCTTCACCCCGCCCTGCGGCGACAAGACCCTGTTCTGGGCCGCGCCCTTCACCGCCTTCCTCCCGGTCTTCGTCATGCTCCTGCCCCTGCCCTGGGGCCGCACCATCCTCGCCTTCCCGGTCAACCTCGGCCTCCTGCTCATCCTGGCCTTCGCCGGGCTGAACGTGCTGGCCCTGTGCCTGGCCGGCTGGGGCTCCAACAACAAGTGGGCGCTCATCGGCGCGGCCCGCGCCGTGGCCCAGGGCGTGGCCTACGAGATTCCGCTCCTGCTGGCGGTCATGGCCGTGGTGTTCATGACCGGCTCCATGGACATGCAGTACATCGCGAACCTGCAGGGCGATTGGCCCTGGCAGTGGATCGGGGCGTCCCAGCCAGTGGCCTTCGTGATCTACGTGATCTGCGCCGTGGCCGAGACCAACCGCGCGCCCTTCGACCTGCCCGAGGCCGAGAGCGAGCTGACCGCGGGCTTCCACACCGAGTACTCGGGCATGGGCTTCGGCCTGTTCTTCCTGGCCGAGTACGCCAACATGATCGTGGTGTCGGCCGTGGCCACCACCCTGTTCCTGGGCGGCTGGCACGGCCCGGGCATGAGCGGCCCCTGGTGGTTCCTGCTCAAGGTCTACGCCCTCATCTTCCTCATGATGTGGTTCCGCTGGACCTATCCCCGGACCCGCTTCGACCAGCTCCTCAACGTGGCCTGGAAGTGGCTCATCCCCCTGGCCCTGGTGAACCTTGTGGTGACCGCGGTCCTGGTGAAACTGGTCTAACCCTGCGAGGACGAATTCCCATGCAGTGTCTGGACTCCGTACGCAAGACGGCCAAAAGCCTGTGGAGCCTGGTGGTGGGGCTGCGCGTCACCGGCGACAACATGGTGAAGCCCCAGATCACGGTCCACTACCCGCGCCGCACCGTGGAGAGCATCGAAGGCTACCGCGGCCACGTGCAGCTGGTGGGCAAGCCCGGCAATCCGGCCGAACCCAAGTGCATCTGTTGCATGATGTGCGTGAACAGCTGCCCCTCCAACTGCATCACCGTGGTGCAGGCCAAGGAAGAGGCTCCCGCGGCCGAGGAGGCCAAGGCCCCCAAGGCGGCCAAGGCCGCCGCCGCCGAGGCCCCGGCCCCCGCGGCCCAGGCCCCGGCGGAAAAGGCCGTGGAGCACGGCGGCAAGCTGGTCCCCAAGACCGCCGACGGGGTGGTGGCGCCCCCCGACGCGCCGGAGAAGCCCGCCAAGGCGGCGGGAGCGGACAAGGGCGACAAGGCCGCCAAGGGCGAGAAGAAGGCGGCCAAGAAGGCCCCCGGGGTCTGGACCCTGGACTTCACCCTGTGCAGCCTGTGCGGCACCTGCGTGGCGGTCTGCCCGGTGGACTCCCTGGAGTACTCCAGCAACGTGTACATCTGCAGCCGGGACCGGAAGGACTTCTCCAACATGGACATGCTCGCCCGGCTGCGCGCCCAGGCCCCGGCCGGGGCAGGGAAGGCGGCCCCGGCGGCCCCTGCCCAGGGCGAGGAGGCGTAAGTCATGGACTACCAGTTGGCAGCGAAACTCCTGTTCGGGCTCTACGCCCTGGTCATTGTGGCGGGCGGCCTTATCGCGGTGCTGTCCCGCAACCTGGTGCGGGCCATGGTGGGGCTGGTGCTCACCCTGTTCGGGGTGGCGGGCATGTACCTTTTGCTCAACACCCCCTTCCTGGCCTTCATGCAGATACTCATCTACGTGGGCGCGGTGGTGATCCTCATCTTCTTCGCCATCATGCTCACCCGCTCCCCGGCCGGGGGCGAGGAGGGCAAGCCGCGCTGCTGCCGCCAGGCCTTTCTGGCGCTCCTGGCCGGGCTGATCCCGGCCGTGGTGCTGGGCGCGGCGGTGCTCAACATCCCCCAGGCCAGCACCGGCCGGCCCGCCGAGGCCCCGCTCAAGTACCTGGGTGCCGGACTGGTGACCAACTACGTGCTGGCCTTCGAGCTCATCTCGGTGGTCCTGTTCATAGCCATGGCCGGCGCAGTGCTGCTCGGCTTCACCCGGAGGAAGGGCCAATGACCCCGCTCGTGCTCTTTCAACTGGCGGCCCTGGCGCTGCTGGCCCTGGGCCTGTTCGGCCTGGTCTGGCGCCGGAGCCTGGTGGGCATGCTCATCAGCGTGGAGCTCATGCTCAACGGCGCAGGGCTCTCCATTGTGGCCGCGGGCCAGCTCACCCCGGCCGACGGCGTCACGGCCCAGCTGGCCACCTTGCTGATCATGGGCCTCGCTGCGGCCGAAGCAACCCTGGTGCTGGCCATCGTGCTGGTGGTGGTCAAGCGGTTCGGGCACGGCGAAAGCCAGGACATCTTCGAGCTGAAAGGGTAACCCATGGAAACCGTTGAAAGCATCCGCCTGATCGTCCCCCTGGTGGCGACCCTCGTCGCACCGTTCGGCATCTGGCTGGCCCGCAAGAGCGAGAACCAGCGCGAGGCGGTGTCCTTCGTGGCCGCCATCATCGCGTTCCTGGGCATGCTCTCCTACGTGCCCCTGGTCCTGGCCGGCAAGGTCCTGACCCTCACCGTGTTCACCCTGCTGCCCGGGGTGACGGTGCGGTTCTGCGTGGACGGGCTGACCCTGGTCTTCGGACTCCTGTCCACCTTCCTGTGGTTCTGGGTCACCAGCTACAACATCGGGTACATGCGCTCCCTCAAGGAGCACGCCCAGACCCGCTACTACTTCTGCTTCGCGGTGGCCATCTTCGGCGCGGTGGGCGTGGCCATGGCCGCCAACGTCCTCACCCTGTACCTCTTCTACGAGGTCATCTCGGTGTTCACCTACCCCCTGGTCGCCCACCACCAGGACGACGAGGCCTTCACCGGGGCGCGGAAGTACATGGTGTACCTCATGGGCACCTCCAAGCTGTTCTTCCTCCCGGCCATGGCGCTCACCTACGTGCTCTGCGGCACCCTGGAGTTCAACCTGGTGGACGTGGTGCACGGCATGTTCCCGGCCGAGGTGGTGGCCGCGCACCCGCACCTGGTGCAGCTCACCTACGCCCTGTACATCGCGGGCCTGGCCAAGGCCGCGCTCATGCCGTTCCACAACTGGCTGCCCTCGGCCATGGTGGCGCCCACCCCGGTCTCGGCCCTGCTCCACGCGGTGGCCGTGGTCAAGGCGGGCGTCTTCTCCGTCTCCCGGGTCATGCTCTCCGGCTTCGGCGTGGACGCCCTGTACAACCTGAACCTGGGCATCCCCACCGCGTACGTGGCGGCCTTCACCATCGTGGCCGCCTCGCTCATCGCCCTCACCAAGGACGACCTCAAGGCGCGGTTGGCCTACTCCACGGTGAGCCAGCTCTCCTACGTGGTCATCGGCGTGGCCATGCTCACGCCCATGGCCGTGCAGGGCGGCATCATGCACATCGCCCACCACGGCTTCTCCAAGATCACACTGTTCATGGGCGCCGGCGCAATCTACGTGGCCACCCACACCAAGAAGATCAGCCTCATGGGCGGCATGGGCCGGCGCATGCCCTGGACCTTCGGGGCCTTCGCCATCGCGGCCCTGTCCATGATCGGCGTGCCCCCGGTGTGCGGCTTCGTGTCCAAGTGGTACATGGTCAACGGCGCGGTGGACATCCATCGCTACGTCCTGCTCTGCGCGCTCCTGGCCTCCACCATTCTGAACGCCGGCTACTTCACCCCCATCATCATCAAGGCCTTCTTCGGCAAGCCGGCCGAAGGCGTGGACCTGGAGCACTACTCCGAGGCCCCCTTGACCATGGTCGTGCCCCTGTGCCTCACGGCGACCATCTCCGTGTTCCTCGGCCTGTACCCCGAGACCTTCTTGAACATCATCAAGATGTTCCTCTTCAGAGGAGGGTATTAGCCCATGCTGTCCGACCGCTTCGGCAACTGGCTGGAATGGCAGCGCATGAGGGCCCGGAAGTGGGGCATCCTCGCCGTCGTCTTCCTGGGACTCCTGGTGCTCCTGAACGTGGTCCTGCTTCCCCAACACCCACACTTCGACCTGGAGAAGATTCCGGGCTTCTGGGCCGTGTTCGGCCTGGGCGTCTGCTCGGTGATGGTCCTGGTCATGAAGGGTTTCGTGGGCAAAATTCTTGGCGTGTCCGAGGACTTCTATGACCGCGACAAATAGCCTCCACCAAGCGGCAGAGTCGGTCATGGAGATGCTCCAGGGCCAGCAGCTGACCTCCTTCTACCACCCGGCCCTGTTCTTCCTGGCCGGCATCGTCCTCCTGCTCCTGTGGCAGGGCAAGGGCTGGCGCTGGATCGTGGTGCTGCCGCCCATCGGGGCCATCCTGGCGGTGCTCTCCATGGTGGGCGGGCAGGGCACCTTCGGCGAGGTCCACTACCTGGGCCTGACGCTCACCTTCGGCCGGGTCGACGCCCTGTCCATCGTCTTCGCCCACGTGTTCGCCATCCAGGCGCTGCTCGGGTTCATCTACGCCTACCACGTGGAGGACAAGGCGCAGCACGTGTTCGCCTCGCTCTACGTGGCCGGCGGCTTCGGCTGCGTGTTCGCGGGCGACTACCTGACGCTCTTCATCTTCTGGGAGCTCATGAGCGTGGGCAGCACCTTCCTGGTGTGGCTCAACCGCAAGCCCGAGTCCACCGCGGCCGGCTTCCGCTACTTCCTGTTCCACATGCTGGGCGGGCTGTTCCTGCTGTCCGGGCTGCTCCTGCGCTACGGCGACCTGGGCAGCTTCGCCTTCACCCACGTGGACCCGTCCACCGCCCAGTACTACGACTGGCTCATCCTCATCGGGTTCTGCGTCAACGCCGCGGTGGTGCCCCTGCACGCCTGGCTGCCCGACGCCTACCCCAACGGCACGGTGACCGGCTCGGTGTTCATGAGCGCCTACACTACCAAGACCGCGGTGTACGTCCTGTGTCGGGGCTTCTACGGCTGGGAGGTCCTGGCCGTGGCCGGCACCATCATGGCGGTCTACGGCGTGCTCTACGCGACCATCGAGAACAGCACCCGCAAGATCCTGTCCTACCACATCGTGTCCCAGGTGGGATACATGGTGGCGGGCATCGGCATCGGCACGGCCATGACCCTGGACGGCGCCTGCGCCCACGCCTACGCCCACATCCTGTACAAGGGCCTGCTCTTCATGTCCGCCGGCGCGCTGCTGTACGCCACCGGCACCCAGAAGCTCACCGAGATGGGCGGACTGGCCGCCCGCCTGCCCATCCTCATGATCTGTTACATGGCGGCCGGGCTCTCCATCTCCGGCATGCCCCTGTTCAACGGCTTCGTGTCCAAGACCATCACCATCGCGGGGGCCTTCGAGGCGCACAAGGCCATTCTGGGCGTCTTCCTGGAGGTGGCGGCGGTGGGCACGTTCCTCTCGGTGGGCATCAAGCTGCCGTACTTCGCCTTCTGGGGCGGCAAGCCCACCAACCGGACCATCCAGTTGAAGCCCCTGCCGCGCAACATGTACCTGGGCATGCTCCTGGGCGCGGGCCTGTGCCTGTTCACCGGCCTGTATCCCAAATTCCTCTACGACCTGCTGCCCTACCACCTGGAGCACTGGAACCCCTTCGAGCCGTACAAGATCATGCAGGGCTTCATGCTCCTCGGGTTCACCGGCCTGGGCTTCTACCTGTTCCGCAAGATCATGAAGCCGCACGCCCAGGTCAACCTGGACTTCGACTACGTGTACCGGCTCATGGGACGGGCGGTCCTGTTCCTGGTCTGCAAGCCCCTGGCGGTCATCGACGCGGTCTGGAGCGAGGTCTACGCCCGCCTGGGCCTGAACAGCCTCATGGGCACGGCCAAGGGCGCGGGCTGGTTCGACCGCGCGGCCATTGACGGAGTGGTGGACGGGTCGGCCTACACCGTGCGCGGGGTGGGGCGTGGCCTGGCCAAGGTGCAGACCGGCCGGCTCCAGGATTACCTGGCCCTGGCCACCCTCATCGGCCTGTGCGCCTTCGCCCTGGTCTGGATCCTGGGCTGAGTCAGCAAGGGAGAGACGGCCTATGCATTCCTATCCGGTGCTGAGTTACCTCATCTTCTTCCCCCTGCTGGCGGCCCTGCTGCTGGCGTTCTTCCGCAGCGACAGGGGGGTGCGTGTCTTCACCCTGGTGGTGGGCCTGTGCGAGATAGCGCTGGCTGCTCCGCTCATGCTCTTCGACTTGAACGAGAGCGGCTTCCAGTTCCTGGAGCGAGTGCTCTGGGTCAAGGACTGGGGACTGTCCTACCACCTGGGCGTTGACGGCATCAGCCTGCTCATGGTGCTCCTGACCCTGGCGCTGCTGCCCCTATGCACCCTGTGCTCCTGGACCTACATCCAGAAGCGGGTCAAGGAGTTCCACGTCTGCCTCTTGCTCATGACCTCGGCCTGCGTGGGCGTGTTCTGCGCCCTGGACCTGGTCCTCTTCTACGTGTTCTGGGAGGCCATGCTGGTCCCCATGTACCTGCTCATCGCGGTCTGGGGCGGCCCCAAGCGGCGCTACGCCTCCATCAAGTTCTTCCTGTACACCCTGGCCGGCTCCACGCTCCTTCTGGTGGCCATGGTGGCCCTGTTCTGGCAGGCCGGGACCTTCTCCATCCCCGAGCTCATGAACCACAACTACCCGCGCAGCTTCCAGTTGTGGGTGTTCCTGGCCATGGGCCTGGCCTTCGCCATCAAGGTGCCCCTGTTCCCGTTCCCCACCTGGCTTCCCGCGGCCCACGTGGAGGCGCCTTCGGCCGGCTCGGTGTACCTGGCCTCCATCCTGCTCAAGATGGGCGCGTACGGCTTCCTGCGCTTCTCCATCCCCATGACCCCGCTGGGCGCGGAGTACTTCACCCCGATGATGATCGCCATCTCGGTGGCGTCCATCCTGTACGGCGGTTTCACCGCCCTGGGCCAGAACGACATGAAAAAGCTCATCGCCTACTCCTCGGTGGGCCACATGGGCTTCTGCACCCTGGGCATCTTCATGTTCAACCTGCGCGGCGTCGAAGGCGCGCTCATGATCATGCTCAACCACGGCATCACCACCGGCGCGCTGTTCATGATGGTGGGCGCGGTGTACGAACGCAGCCACAGCCGGGAGATCGCTGACAACCTGGGACTGGGCAAGTACCTGCCGGCCTTCATGGGCTTCTTCGGACTCTTCGCCCTGTCCTCCTTCGGCTTCCCGGGCACCAACAGCTTCATCGGCGAGGTGCTGGTGTTCTTCGGCGCCTTCCAGAACAAGATCGCCTACGGCCTGTGGGCGGTGCCCGGGGCCATGGTGGCCGCGGCCTACATGCTGCGGCTCTCCCTCAAGCTGGCCTGGGGCGTCCCGGCCTCGCCCAAGAACGGGCACGGCCACTGGTACGACCTGAACGTCCGGGAATGGGTCTACCTGGCCCCGCTGGCCGTGCTGGTGATCTACGTGGGTCTGGCCCCGGGGATCTTCCTCAAGGTGGTGGACCCCTCCCTGGATAAGATGCTCAATGACTACAAGGGCCGGGTCAAGGTCGCGGCGGTCGCGCCGGACTCGCCCAAGGCCCCCGAAGTCCTTGCCGCCCTCGCGGGCGAAGACAGGAGGAACTGACGTGGACTTCAGTCTCGCATCCTTCCTGCCCGAGGCGTTCCAGTGCCTGGTGGCGCTCGGCCTGCTCCTGCAGAGCATGAGCAGTTCGCCCTCCCTGCGCGATGACGCCTCCTGGACCCCCTGGGCCGCGGCCATCGGCATCGGCGCTGCGTACAAGGGCCTGAGCGCCACCGGCTTCATGTTCTACGGCGCGTACCAGCTGGACGCCCTGTCCCAGTTCTTCAAGCTTGCGGTGGCCATCGGTTTCTTCATCGCCACCCTGAACGCGGTGCGCCAGCCCACCCTGGAGAAGGAACACGAGGCCGACTACTTCATGTTCCTGGCCTTCTCGGCTCTGGGCCTCATGCTCCTGGCCTCGGCCGTGGAGTTAGTGACCGTGTACGTGGCCCTGGAGATATCCTCCTACGCCCTGTATGCGGTGATTCCCCTGCGCGCCGCGGACAAGCGGGCCGCGGAGGCGGGCATCAAGTACATCCTGTTCGGGGCGGCGGCCACGGCCCTGTCCCTGTACGGCCTGTCCTACATCTTCGCCAGCCAGCACGTGACCTACATCGCGGCCCTGGCCAAGCTGGACTGGTCCTGGGCCCACAACCCCATGGCGGTCATCGGCCTCACCTTGTTCCTGGCCGGCATGTTCTACAAGCTGGCCCTGTTCCCCTTCCACTTCTGGGCCCCGGACGTGTACCAGGGCGCCTCCAACGAGACCGCGGCCTTCGTTGCCACCCTGCCCAAGCTGGGCGCGGTGGTGGTGATGGTGCGCCTGGCCGCGGTGGCTCATCAGAGCCACGAGCTGCTCACCGTGCTCGCGGTGCTGGGCGCGCTGTCCATGACCTTTGGCAACCTGGCCGCCCTGGCCCAGCGCGATCTCAAGCGCATGCTCGGCTACTCCTCGGTGGCCCACGCCGGCTACGTGACCCTGGGCTTGGTCTCGGGCTCCAAGGCCGGCCTGGCTGCCGCCGCCTTCTACAGCCTGGTGTACATCCTCATGAACCTGACCTGCTTCTGGGTCCTCTGCCGCCTGGCCGACAAGGGCCAGAACCTGACTTACGAGGACCTGGACGGCCTGTACAAGCGTTCGCCCTGGCTGGCCATGGTGCTGGCCGTGGCGGCCTTCGCCCTGGTGGGCCTGCCCCCGACCGCCGGGTTCATGGGCAAGCTCTTCCTGCTCACCTCGGCCTGGAACCACGGCTACGACTGGCTGGTCATCGTGGCCGCGGTGAATACCGCCTTCGCCATCTACTACTACCTGTCCATGGTGCGCCACGCCTACACCGCCGAGGTGGACGACCCGGCCAAGCTGGCCCCGGCCCCAGTGAGCAATCTGTCCCTGGTCTGGGGCGGCGCCCTGGCCGTGGTGCTGCTCATCCTGGGTGCGGTGCCCGGCCCCATCTTCGACCTGGCCATGCGCGCCGGCGCGCAGCTGTTGCCGTAACCGCGGCTTCGCGATCAGGGGCGGGGAGCGCAGGCTTCCCGCCCTTTTTTTGTGCGCGGAGCGGGCGGCGCCCGTTGCCAGGCCAAGGGTTTCCTCCTAAAGAGTGGAGTGTTGCAATCCCACCTTCAGGAGGCAGACATGGGCATCATTCAGGAGTTCAAGAAGTTCGCCATGCGTGGCAACGTGGTGGACATGGCCGTGGGTATCATCATCGGCGCGGCCTTCAACAAGATCGTATCGTCCATGGTGGCCGACGTGATCATGCCGCCCATCGGCCTGGCCGTGGGCGGGGTGAGCTTCGGCAACCTGGCCCTCACCCTCAAGCCCGGGCTGGGCGAGGCCGCGGCCGTGACCCTGAACTACGGCAGGTTCCTCCAGTCGGTGTTCGACTTCGGCATCGTGGCCGTGGCGGTGTTCCTCCTGGTCAAGGGCATGAACGCCCTGAGCCGCAGGAAGGAGGAGGAGCCCTCCGCCCCGGCCGAGCCGTCGGCCGAGGTCCAGCTCCTGGGCGAGATCCGGGACCTGCTCAGGCAGGGCGCGGCCCGGTAGGGGAGGGGAGCGCGCCGGCGGGACTCGCTGGGGTTGACAGGCCAAGTGTCCGACTTATCTGGTAGGCAAAAGAAATTCCGGCAAGGAGGGCACTCCCATGTTGGCGCTGTATAATCCCATCGATCGCATCACCCGGGGGCTGGACATCTTCGACCGCGTGTTCGCCGAGGCGCTCGGCCGCGGGGTGGAGGAGCGGGTCCTGGACGGCTTCGGCGCGTTCCCCCTGGACCTGCGCGAGAACGGCGAGGCGTACATCGTGCGGGCCGAGCTGCCCGGCCTGGACAAGGACGGCATCGAGATCGGCCTGGAGGACAACGTGTTGACCATCGGCGCGCATAGGAAGGCCGAGGAGCAGGTGGAGGGCGAGGACTGGCTGCTCAACGAGCGCGCCTGGGGCGAGTTCCGTCGCAGCATCCGCCTGCCCGGCCGCCTGTCCGGCGAGGCCAAGGCCGACTACGTGAACGGCGTGCTGACCGTCACCGTCGCCAAGGCCGAGGACGCCAAGCCCCGCAAGATCGCCATCAACGTCTAAGCGTCGACTGCGTGCAGTGAAAGGCGGGTCCCGCAGGGGCCCGCCTTTTGTCTTCAGCCGAAGAGGGCGGTGATGCCCACCACGATGGGCAGGGCCGGGAGCAGGTTGGAGAGGGGGATGCGCGTGAGCTCCAGGAGGTTCACGCCGATGCCCAGGATGAGCACCCCGCCGCAGCCGGTGAGCTGGGCCATGATGGGCTCGGTGAAGAAGGGCTGGACCGCCTGGGCCGAGAGGGTGATGCCGAACTGGTAGAGGAACAGGGGTACGCAGGAGAAGGCCACGCCCAGGCCGTAGGTGGCGGCCAGGGCGATGGAGGCGAAGCCGTCCAGCACCGCCTTGGTGAAGAGGATGGTGGGGTCGCCGCGCAGGCCCTCGTCCAGGGCGCCCAGGATGGCCATGCTCCCGATGCAGTAGATGAGGGTGGCGGTGACGAAGCCGGCGGTGAAGGTTTCGTTCCTGGACTTGATGGCGCCCTTGAGCCAGCCGCCCAGGCGCTCGAAGGCCTGCTCCAGCCGCAGCAGCTCGCCCACGATGCCGCCCAGGACCACGGAGAGCACCACCGCCACCGGGTTTTGCATCTTGAGGGCCATGCCCATGCCGATGACCAGCACGCACAGGCCCAGGCCCTGGAACACCATGGTCTTGACCCGCAGGGGCATGCGGCCGTGCAGTACCAGGCCCAGGAAGGACCCGGCCAGGATGGCCGCCACGTTGGCGAGGGTGCCGGTCGGAAGCATCGGGCCTGGGTAGCGCAAAGCGCCCTCCAGGGCAAGCCGGATCGCGGCCCGGACCGCCTGGTGCCAATCTCTGCGCAAGTCTGTCGGGGTTGCAGTGTCCGGGAAAAAGAAGACAAGTTTACTGTATGGACGGCCCGCTGCGCAACCTGTTGGGCATCTGCGGCCTGTACTGCGGCGACTGCCCCAACTACCTGGCCCCCCGGCAGGGCGATACCGCCACCCTGGAGGCCCTGGCCGCGGAGCGCGGGGTCTCCCCGGCTGAGCAATCCTGCGACGGCTGCCTGTCCGGCCAGGCGGCTGGGGAGTGCCGCGCCTGCGCGCACGGGTTCCGGGACTGCGCCCGGGAACACGAGGTCGCCTGGTGCCTGGAGTGCGCGGAGTTCCCCTGCGCGCGGCTGGAGGAATTCCGCCACGTGCACGTGCAGAACGGCATGTCCCACCACGCCATGGTCATCGAGGACCTGCGCAGCATCTGCTCCTGCGGGGCCAGGGCCTGGCTGGCGCGCAAGGCCGCGGCGTCCTCCTGCCCGGGCTGCGGCCGCCGCCGCTACTGGTACGACCGCACCTGCCCGGCCTGCGGCCGCGCCGCCGCGCCAGTCCTTGACGAACACCCCCTCGGAGGATAGAGGCAAGTTCTCCTGCCGGGGTGGTGGAATTGGTAGACGCAGCGGACTCAAAATCCGCCGCCCGCGAGGGCTTGAGGGTTCGAGTCCCTCCCCCGGCACCATCGGCGAATAGCGGCCTTCCCGCCCTAGAGCGGGGAGGCCGCTTGTTCTTGGCCGGTGGTGTAGTGCAGATGCAGAGGCAGCACCTGGCCCTGGCGGTTCTTTCAATGAATCTGGTGTGAAACAAGCGCATGCGGGAGTTGCGCTGCGTCCTGCGCCGCCGGACGCGTGTGCAAATTCTCTACTTTAGTAGTCTGCAATTTGCAGGGCCAATCCCGGCACTGCAGAGCACAGTGCAGCACCATCATTTCCAGGGCTCCAGAAAATTCTGTTCTTTCCGGGCAATGCAAGGTATTTCCTCCTGAAAAAAAAGAGTGACAAACCTCCGCAAACGGTATAGAAAAAAGTCACGAATTCGAAGCAAACCGTGACTTCTTTCTCCGGGAACGGGGACCCGGGGCCGAGGCCCTGGACAGGAGAGCGGTGGCAAGCAGGATGCGGGGTCCCGCGGAGCCGGAGCGGGGCGCCAGGAGGCCGGGGCGAAACGTCGGCTAACCCCATGCCGCAACGCATGCAGGAGGCGAATATGGCCAAGAAGATCATGATCGTGGACGATGACCCCGAGATCATCGAGTTCCTCAAGACCCTGTTCACGGACAACGGCTACGCGATCTGTACCGCCAATGACGGCGAGGTCGCCCTGGACGTGATCAAGAAGGAAAAGCCCGACCTCATCACCCTGGACCTGGAGATGCCCAACGAGTGGGGGCCGCGGTTCTTCCGCAAGTACTCGCAGCTCCCCGAGTTCAAGGACACCCCGGTCATCGTGATCAGCGGCCTGGAGGGCCACGACCAGTCCATCCGCAAGGCGGTGGCGGCCATCCGCAAGCCCTTTGATCCGGCCGAGGTGCTCAAGCACGTGCAGGCCGCCATCGGCAAGTAGGTCGCTCGCCCGCCGGCCAGGCCGGTGGGAGTTCCGCGCACAAAGCGCCGCTCCGTCGCCCCTGCGGGCAACGGACGGCGCTTTTTCGCGTTCGGGAAGGGGGGGCGGCTATGCCTTGGGCAGGGTGCGGGGCAGGCGGATGGCGAAGCTGGTGCCCTTGCCGGCCTCGGACTCTAGGGTCATGGTCCCGCCGTGCTTGGTCACCACGTCGTTGGCGATGAACAGCCCCAGGCCGGTGCCGCGCAGGCCCTTGGAGGAGAAGAACAGGGTCAGCGCCTTCTCCTTGGTTTCCTGGTCCATGCCCATGCCGTTGTCGGTGATGGCGAAGTGTACCGCGCCGTTGTCGGCCCGCACCGCAAAGCCGATGGCGTGCTCGGGCTTGGCATGGTCGGCCACGCAGGCGTCGATGGCGTTCTCCAGGATGTTCACCAGGGCCGCCGAGAGGTTGGCCAGGTCCGCGCTGAACCGGCCCAGCCCGGGGCCGAGGTCCACGCTGAAGCCCACCTTGTCCTTCTCGGCCTTGGGCGCCACCACCTGGGCCACTGAGGTGCAGAACTCGGCCACGTCGGCCTCCTCGGCGCACAGGGCCCGGGACTTGGCGTAGTAGAGCACGTTGAGCACCAGGGTCTTGATCCGGCCGCTGAGCTGCTTGACCGACTCGGCCGCGTCCGCGATGCGGGTGAGGTCCTGGCGCTTGAGGCCCGACTCCAGGCGGTAGACCCCGCCCTCCAGGGCGGTGAGCATGCCCTTGACCCCGTGCGACATGGACCCCAGCATGAGGCCCAGGGAGGTCAGGTGGTCCTGCAACTGGCGGATCTGGGTGATGTCCGTGGACATCTCCATGACCTCCACCACCTGGCCCCTGGCGTCGCGGATGGGCGCGGACCAGGAGAGCACGTGCAGGGTGCGGCCGTCCCGGGTGGACACCGTGGACTCGTGCGGGCGGGATTGGCCGTCCTCGAAGGTCTGGGCGCTGCTGCAATCCGGGCAGGGGTCGCTGCGGTGCTTGAAGGCCTGGTAGCAGAAGCGGCCCGCGCCCTCGCCGAAGTCCTGGGCGAAGCGCCGGTTGTTGGCCACGATGCGGTAGTCCCGGTCGCGCACCGCGATGTAGCAGGGGGTCTGCTCGAACAGGTCCTGGTACTTCTCCTGGGCCACGCGCAGCTCTTCGCGCAGGCGGTTGAGCTCGCTCATGTCCAGGGCCATCTCCAGGACCAGCTCCACCTGGCCTTCCTTGTGGGTCACCGGCGAGGTGAAGACCTCCATGGGCAGGGGGTTGCCGGCCGGGTCGCGGAACATCGCCCGGGAGCGCTGGCCGCGGCCGGTGGCGAAGGTCTGCTGCACCGGGTTGTCCGCCCCGGCCTCCCGGTAGGCGTCCAGGCTGCTCTGGCCCACCTTGTCGCCCACCCGCTCCAGGTAGAGCTGGTTGCAGGTCACCACCTCCAGGTCGCGGTTGTGCACGGCCATGAGGCAGGGCATGTTGTTGAACATCCCGTCCTGGGGCGCCTCGGCGCCCAGGGAGTGCATGCCCCGGCACACCGCGTCCACCACCTGGGCCGCAGCGAGCTCGCGCTCCAGCTCCAGGACCCGGGCGGACTTCTCCCGCACCATGTCTTCCAGGTTGTCGGTGTAGGCCTTGATCTGGCGCTTGAGGGCCAGCTTCTCGCTGACCCGGCGCAGGGCGGCGGCCAGGATCTCGTCGTCGACCGGCTTGGTCACGAAGTCCGCGGCCTCCAGTTGGAGGCTCTGGATGGCCAGCTCCATGTCCCCGTGCCCGGAGATCATGACCACTTCGATGTCGGGGGAGTGCGCCTTGATGCGGCGCAAAAGCTCGATGCCGTCCATGCCCGGCATCTTGATGTCGGTGAGCACGATGTCCGGGGCCGCGGCGACGACCTGGCGCAGGGCCTCGTCGCCGTTGGCCGCAGTGGAGACCTCGTAGCCCATGTCCCGGAGCAGGAGCCCCAGGAACTTGCGGATACCCTCTTCGTCGTCGACCAGGAGCAGGGTGTCGCCCATGGGGCCCGCCTATGAAGCCGAAGCGGGGGGGGGGGGGGGCGGGGGGGGGGGGGGGGGGGGGGGGGGGGGGGGGGGGG
>JAEXTU010000203.1 GCA_023453335.1 Pseudomonadota bacterium
GGGGAGGCCAAGGCCTGGACCGGTGGCGCCCGCCGGGTCGGGCGGATAGGGTTCTGCACCCTTGATCCCTAGATAGCTATGGAGCGATCCAAGTCAAGGCACGATCGGCCCAGGGGCCGGCTCACCCGCGGTAGGAATGGTAGAAGGCGTTGTAGGCCAGGGTCAGGCAAACCGCGAATCCGGCCGCGGCCACGCCCACGATGGCGCCCAGTTCGTGGGGGGCGGTGAGGGCCAGGCGGATCAGCAGGGTGGACACCGCGAACCCGGAGTTGCGGAACACCGCCCGGAACGAGGGCAGGAAGATCTGGGACACCAGCACCAGGAGGATGTCGGCGAATATGAGCAGGGTGTACAGGGCCGGGAAGAACTCCACGGTCTCGCCGTGGTGGAGCATCTGCCAGGCGTCAAATCCGGCCAGGCCGGCGAACAGCCCGAGCATGAGCAGGGCGATGAGCTTCTTGGTGGCCACGTAGCGGTAGAGAGCCACCGGGTTCTTGATCTCCTCCTTGTGCCGTTGCAGCCGGTAGTAGAGGCCCAGGATCACGAACACCGCCAGGGCGGCTACGGCGCTGGTCCCGATGCGGATGGCCACGTCCGCGTGCCCGCCCAGGGCCACGGGCTCGGCCAGCTCCACCAGCTCCTTGAAGGAGTTGCGCAGGAGGATGAGGGCCAGGATCTCGAACTGCTTGCCCACGGACTTGGCGATGGAGCACGGCAGGGTGAAGATGAGGCCGATGACCTCCAGGGTGAGCACCAGGGTGAAGGCCAGGCTCACCGAGTGGAAGTGGTTGTCCGGGGTGAGCGCGGCCAGCGGGGCGGGCATGAGCCCGTGCCGGTTGAGCTCGATGCCCAGCAGGGAGAGCACGAACACCGCCACCAGCCCGCCGGCCACCGCCTGCTGGGTGCGGCGGTGCTCCCAGAACACGTGCAGGGGATCGAAGAGATGGGTAGTGGCTTCGAACAGGGAATTGATCAGCATGGCCGCCCCCGGTTCAGAACACGCCGCGGGCGTTGAGGTACCCGCCCAGGAGCCGGTCGGTGCCGGTGGTGTGGCTGCGGAACCAGCCCACCAGGTAGTTCAGGATCTCCGCGGACAGGGTGTCCTTGCCCTCGATGTACCCGGTGAAGAAATCGATGGCCTGCAGGCTGCAGCCCATGTGTTCGGCCACGTGGCGGTCGTGCGCCGCATAGGTGTGGCGCTTCATGAGCCCCTCCTCCAGTGCGAAGTGGCCCAGAGTGTACTCGCACAGGCGGCGCACCACCTTCTCCAGGGCCGGGCGGTCGCCGCCGGCCTGGTAGGCGTCGAAGACCTGGTTGATGAGGACCACCAGCTCCTTGTGCTGGGCGTCGATGGCCTGCACCCCGACGGCCATGGACTCGTCCCATTCGATGATCGGCATTTCTCGCTCCTGGTACGGCCTTCCGGGCAGGGAAGGCCATCCCTCCCATAGCCATTCGACCCCGGCTTGGCAAGGCCGGCGGCTTGCGGCCGAGCCTGAACTGGGGCATACAGGACACGCGCGGCACCGCGCTCCCCGGAGGGAAAGGCAATGGAGGAGAAGAGCGTCCCCGACGCCATCCGCGAACTGGAAGACGATTTCGCCGCGGGCCGCATCGGCAGCAAGGAATTCGTGCGGGCCATGAAGGACCTGCTGGCCCGGCGCACCCCGGGCCCGGCCCGCCAGGCCGAAACCTGGACCGCCCCGCCCGCCTCCGCCGCCCCTCCGGATGGGCAACCCGCGGCCACGGCCGAAAAGCCGCCCACCGCCGGTCAGGCCACCACTCCGCCGGCCCAGCCCAAGCCCAAGCCCGCGGCCCCGGCCGTGGACAATCCCTGGAACCAGCCCGACCTTCCCCCCATCCGCATGGCCCAGGCGGCCAAGGCTGGCGAGCCCAAGCCCCGGGTCATCGTCAAGGGCGCCGCGCCCTGGGACAAGGAAGAAGAATCCATGCGCTTCGAGTCCGTGGCGGAACTGGAGCGGCGCAGGGCCACCGGCGGCATCATCCACGACGGCTCGGGCGTGCTGCGCGAGCGGCTGGCCTCCCTGGCCGACGAGGAGGTCAAGGAGCTTCTGGTGGCCAAGGACCCCAACCAGGCCGCCCTGCTCTCCCTGCTGCTGGGCGGCGGCGGCCAGTTCTACCTGGGCAAGACCTGGTCCGGCGTCGCCTTCCTGGCCGCCTACCTGGCGGGCCTGGCCGGGCTCCTCCTGGGCGAGACCTGGGTGCTCTACGCCCTGGTGCCGATCCAGGTCCTCTCCGCGGCCCTGGCCCAGCGCGATGCCCAGGCCCGCAACCTGAGCATCGACCAGAAGCGCTCCGCGGGCGAGCGCATGCGCATGCACCGGGAGACCTCCTTCGACCCGGACAAGGCTGTGCGCACCACCAACAAGCTGGGTTGACGCAAAAAAGCCCCCGGAAGAGCGCTCTCCCGGGGGCTTCTGCGTCCAGTTCGGCTACTTGCCCGCTTCCACCGGATAGTTCATGCCCTTCCAGGCGAAGATGCCGCCGGAATAGCGGTACACGTTCTTGTACCCGAGCTTCTTGGCCCAGGCCGCGCCGTTGTGGGAGCGGGTGCACTTCACGAACCCGCAGTAGATGATCAGGAGCTTGTCCTTGTCCGCGCCGAGCAGGGCCTCGTAGTCGGCCTGGGACTTGCCGTCGGTCTCCTTGCTGTCCCACTCCTTCATGTCCGGGATGGGGAAGAGGAACTGCCTGGCCCCGGGCACGTGCTCCTTCTGGTAGCTGTCCGCAAAGGGCATGGTGTCCACGATAAGCATGTCCTTCTTCTCGTCCATCCACTTCTTGAGTTCCTCGGTGGTGACCAGGCCGTAGCCGCCGGCCACCGCCTCGCGGGCCAGCTTCACCGCGGCGGCCTCCTTGGCCACTTCGTCCTCGAACTGGTTGCCGGCCTTGGCCACGGCCGGGGCCAGGAGCATCAGCACGGCCAGCAGGACGAGCCCTTTCCCGATCAGTGCGCGCATTCTTCCTTCTCCCTTGGTTTGACGTGGAAAACCGACAGCACCGACGCCAACCGCCGCCCCCAGTCCCGGTGGGCCAGCTTCCAGGCCAGGAGGTACCCCGCGCCGGCCAGGAAGCAGAGATCGCGCCACAGGGAGGTCCACAGGCCGTGGAAGGCCCGGGCCTCGGGCTCGTCGGCGCCGAAACAGCCGCAGTCGATGTCCAGGCCCAGGCGCAGGGCATGGGCCAGAATGGCGATGAACACGAGGAGCAGGCCGGTGATGGCCGGCAGGGCAAAGCGCAGATCCAGGAGCAGGCCCAGCCCGGCGGCCACCTCCAGCCCGGCCAGGAGCAGGGCCAGGGGCAGGGCCGCCCCTTCCGGGGCCAGGCCCAGAGCCTTGATGGTCACCACCAGGGCGCTGGGGTCCAGCAGCTTCAGGCTGCCCGAGGCCACGAAGACCCCGGCCAGGACCACCCGGATGCCCAGGCATGGCCAGGGGGAATCCCATATCCTGCGCAGGTTCGGCATTCCCGCTGCCTAGCATGCGGGCAGGACTGGGAAAAATCGTTTAATCGGATTGCACGGGGGGGATGGCATCGGGAAATGCGATGCCCTCACCCCAGGGGAGTCGATGCACCAGGGGGACCAGGGTTTCGGGGAACACGAACTCGGCGTTGCGGCCCAGGCAGAACAGGCCCCAGCCCTTGAGCACCCGGCGGCGCGAGGGCTTCACCGGATAGGCCGGCAGGTGCAGGACTCCGGCCGCCCCGGCCAGGCAGGGGGCCACGTTCCGGAGAGAGCACTCCCGGCCGCGTTGAGTGGCATAGGCGAACTCGTCCCGGTCCGGCACCTTGAGCCCGGACAGGAGCAGAAAGCAGGCCTGGAACCGCCCGGCCACGAAGGCAATCTCCTCGAAGAGCCGGCGCTCCCCGCCGCCGCCCAGGGCCGAGAGGTAGAAGAGCACGTCCCGGCCGAAGAGGTAGGGCTTGTCATGGGCCAGGAGGTCCAGGAACTCGGCCGGGGCGCGGTTGTGCAGGTAGAGGTTCTTGATGCCCTCGGCCCGGTTGCCCACGTCGAAGCACTTGTCCGGGCCGGGCTCGCAGGCCAGGAACTCCTTGCCCGGGTAGCGGCGGGCCTCGGCGGCCAGGGTCAGCGCCGCGCCGTCGCCCGCGCCGAGCACGTACTCGCAGCCCTCCAGCACCGCGTCGAGCAGCGCAGCCAGGGAGGGGTCCTCGGCGAACCCCTTGCCCAGCCCCTTGCGGCGACGAAACAGTCTGCTGACGAATCCCATGGCTCTCGCTGTGTGCTCCCCGGTCCATCCGGTTATTCCCTCTTCCGGCCAGCGAATCAACCCCTTCCGGCAAAAACAAACCGCCCCGGGTATCCCCGGGGCGGGCTGCGAAATTCGTCTGGAGGTTGCCTCCCGACGCGCCTGTCCAGGTTTGCGACATGGGTTGCCGTGTCACCTCACTACGCGCCGTCCGACACTTGCCCGGCCCGCCGCACGGGCCGGCGTCCGGGCATGCTGTCAGAATAAGCCTTCCGGTCCGGGAGTCAAGCGCCTTGCCAGCAAGTTCCCGGCCGTGTACATGCGGCCCATGCCGCCGCCCGCCGCCCGCCTCCTGGACCTCCACCCCCTGCTGCGCCGCCTGTCCGGCCAGGCCATCTGGAACCTGCTGGAGGAGGAGGGGCTGTCCGAGGACCACATCGCCCTGGCCCTGGACCGCTTCGAGGCGGCCAAGGCGGCCTGCGTGGATCTGCTGGCCCGGGCCGCGGACCCGGCCCAGCGCGCGGCCCGGCCCTGGGTGCTCCTGCGCCTGGCCCCGGGACTGCCGGCCTGCCCGGGTTGCGCCGCGCTGCACCACACGGTCCTGGCCGCGGACCACCCGGACCTGGCCGGGCTCATCCCGCCCTTCGGCCTGGGCTGCGCCCTGGCGGCCGAGCTGGCCGGGGAGGCGGACCTGGCCGGGCTGGCGACCGCGCCGCTGCGCCGGGAGCTGCTGCCGGCCCGGGAGCTGTTCTGCGCCGCCCGGGGCCTGGACCCCGACTGCCGGATCTGAGCTACATGGCCCCGGCCGGCTTGCCGGACAGGCCGCAGTAGCCCTTGTCCTTCTCGCCCTCCTTCTCGGGATGGGCGTAGCGCCACATCATGCAGTCGTTGCCCAGGCACAGGCGCAGCTTGTCGTCCTTGGTGGTGAGCAGGGGGCACTTCTTGAACTTGGCCTCGTTGTGGGGCAGGAGCATGGCGACCTCCTCGGCGGTGTGCCGGCTTCAGCCTAGCAGAGCCCGCAGGCCGAGGGAAGCGGCGAACGATACGGCAACTTGACGCAATAGCTCTGTTTCCCCTACTGTTACAGGAATGCGTACCCTCCCCCCCCAGGCCTTTTTCCGGCCATGAGCAGCCGCCACCCGCCCAAGGACAAGGTGCCGGAATACCCGGCCTCCCTGTACGCCCTGCTGGAAGAGGGCGCCTTTGCCGTGCCCGGCGGCCCCGAGGCCGTGGCCGAGCTGGAGCGGCGCTACGGGGTGCAGGTCTATGCCGACGCCCTGTTCCACCTCACCCGGCTGGAGATGGACGGGGCCCGGGCCAAGGACAACTGGGAGGCCATCCTGGCCCACCGCACGGCCATGGCCGGGGCCCTGGGCCGGCCCGTGGGGCTGCGCACCGCCATCTGCGACTATTTCGTGGGCCAGGGCAAGGTGCTCAAGAACCCGGTGGTCATCGAGTCCCGCCTCCTGGTGCAGCGCGAGGACTCGGCCTTCCGGGACGAGCTCACCGGGGTGTTCAACCGCCGCTTCTTTAACCTGGAGATGGCCAAGGAGGTGGCCCGGGCCAAGCGTTCGGGCATG
>JAEXTU010000216.1 GCA_023453335.1 Pseudomonadota bacterium
TCCCCCTTGGCCGCCCGGGCGGGGGCCTGCCTTGGCCCGCCCCCGGCCTCCATCGCCTCTCCCGGAGATCGCCATGGCCGACCAGCAGGAAGTCCGCATCGACGTCAGCGACGGCGCCGCCATTCCACGAAAACGCGACATCGGCCTGTTCAGCGCCTGGTGGATATCCCTCATCGGATCCTGCGCCGCCATCGCCTATCTCTGCATCGCCAAGCCCAAGCCCTACCTGGACATCCTCAGGTTCCTGCCGGACGGCATCCTGGTGACCTTCGAGGTCACCATATTGTCCATCCTGCTCGCCCTGCTGCTGGGCCTCATCACCGGACTGGGCCGCATCTCCAAGAACAAGACCATCAATCTCATCGCCTCCACCTACGTGGAGGTGGTCCGCGGCATCCCGCTCCTGGTGCAGCTCTTCTACATCTATTTCGCCCTGGGCCAGGTCTTCTCCACCCTGCCCAACCCCGCGGACCTGGCCGAGGACATGGCCGCCTGGCCGGGCGTCATCGTGGCCGTCGCCACCGCGGTCTGCGGCTTCCTCAAGGACATGCCGCCCCTGGTGGCCGCGGTGACCGCCATGGGCGTGTGCTACGGCGCGTACATGGGCGAGGTGTTCCGGGCCGGCATCGAGTCCATCCACAAGGGCCAGACCGAGGCCGCCCGCTCGCTGGGCTTCAACCGCCGCCAGACCATGTTCCTGGTCATCCTGCCCCAGGCCTGGCGCACCATCCTGCCGCCGGTGGGCAACGAATTCATCGCGCTGCTCAAGGATTCCTCCCTGGTCTCCATCCTGGCGGTGGCCGACCTGTTGCGCCGAGGCCGGGAGTTCGCCTCGGTGACCTTCTCCTATTTCGAGGCCTACACCATGGTGGCCCTCATCTACCTGGTCATCACCCTGATCCTGTCCAAGGGCGTGTCCGCCATGGAGTCGAGGTTGAACTACTATGTCCGCGACTGAGCCCATCGTCAGCGTCAAGAACGTCTACAAGTACTTCGGGGCCCTGGCCGCCCTGAACAACGTCTCCCTGGACATCTACCCGGGCGAGAAGGTGGTCATCATCGGCCCCTCGGGCTCGGGCAAGAGCACGCTCTTGCGCTCCATCAACCGCCTGGAGGAGATCGACCGCGGGACCATCGTGGTGGACGGGCTGGACATCTACGCCAAGGAAAACGACATCAACGCCATCCGCATGGAACTGGGCATGGTCTTCCAGAGCTTCAACCTGTTCCCGCACAAGACCGTGCTCCAGAACCTGACCATGGCCCCCACCCGGCTCAAGAAGATCCCCCGGCCCCAGGCCGAGGAGACCGCGCGCAAGCTGCTCACCAAGGTGGGCATCCTGGAGAAGGCCCACGTCTACCCCACCATGCTCTCGGGCGGGCAGCAGCAGCGGGTGGCCATCGCCCGCGCCCTGGCCATGGCCCCCCGGGTCATGCTCTTCGACGAGCCCACCTCCGCCCTGGACCCGGAGATGATCGGCGAGGTCCTGGACGTCATGGTCAGCCTGGCCCGCGAGGGCATGACCATGATGGTGGTCACCCACGAGATGGGATTCGCCCGCGAGGTGGCGGACCGGGTGGTGTTCATGGACCAGGGCCAGATCCTGGAAGTCGGCACCCCCGAGCACTTCTTCGAGAACCCCGAGCACCCCCGCGCCAAGAAGTTCATGGAGCAGATCCTGTAGGCAGCGGCCATGCGCCTGCTCGTCGCCATCCCCCACCACTTCGACCCGGAGCCGGCCAAGGGCGCCAAGAGCCGGGCGGGCCGGCACGGCTCCCTGCGCCGCAATCCGGGGCCCCGCCGGGAGGCGCTCTCGGCCTGCATCTGCGCCCTGCACCAGCATTTCGGGCAACGCCAGTGCGTGCTGGACATCGCCAGCAAGACCGCCCTGCCCGCGGCCCAGGACCTGGCCGCCGAGGTGGACGTGCTCATCTGCACCACCCGGGGACGGCACCTGCTGGACTCGCTGTCCCTGCCCAAGAACCTCTGGCAGCACCACGCCACCGACGCCGAGCCCCTGCTGCTGGGCTTCGAGTGCCAGGCCGCCCTGGCCGAGCGCCTGGGCATCTACGACTGGTACTGCTACCTGGAGGACGACCTCATCCTGCACGACCCGCTCTTCTTCGCCAAGCTGGCCTGGTTCACCGCCTACGCGGGCGACGCGGCCCTGCTCCAGCCCAACCGCTACGAGGTGGCCCGCACCGGCCCCTTCCACAAGGCCTATGTGGACGGGGACCTGGCCCCCCGGGTCACCGCCCCCTTCCAGGACGTGGCCGAGCGTCCCCGGCTCACCGGCCAGTTCCTGGACCGCACCCTGCACTTCGACCGCGCCCGCAACCCGCACGCCGGGTGCTGGTTCCTGAACGCGCGGCAGATGGAGCGCTTCGCCCGCCACCCCGCGTTCCTGTGCCGGGACGACACCCGCTTCGTGGGCCCCCTGGAAAGCGCCGCCACCCTGGGCGTCATGCAGGCCTTCCGGGTGTACAAGCCGGCCCTGCCCTGCGCCGGGTTCCTGGAGGTGGAGCACCACGGGACCTCGTTCCTGAGTCTGGTGGGCAGCGTCGTCGCCATTCCGCCGCGGAGTTGAATGGCGCAACACCGCGAACATGCCCAATTTTATACATTATTGACAGAAATTTCACTGGTGGTGTACGAGAGCCGGACGATCTGTGCTCCGGCACCGGCGGTGAGGTTGTCCGCCGTATTTTGGCACAGCCGATGTGGGGGGGACTGGAGAGTTGGCGTGGTGAATTCGAACTATCCGCAGGGACTGTTCGTCCAGCTCAAGGACGACGGCGAGCGCTCCTGGACCGACACCGGATTCTGGCTGGACCACGAGGACCGGGTGGGTCCCCAGGTCTATGCCGACGCCCTGCACCATCTGACCCGGCGCAATTTCGCCCCCAGCGACGCCCGCCAGCACGTGTTCAACATCCTGGCCCACCACGCGGAGCTCACCTCCTGCCTGGGCCGGCCGGTGAGCCTGCGCACCGCGGCCTGCGACTACTTCACCGCCCTGGTGCCCACCCTCCGCAACCCGGTGCTCATGGACCCCGCCCAACTCGGGGCCAGCGAACGCTGCGCCCTGGTGGACGAACTCACCGGGCTCTTCAACCGCCGCCATTTCAACCACGAACTGGAGAAGGAGATCGAGCGGGCCAAGCGGCAGCGCCGGCACTGCTCCCTGCTCATGGTGGACGTGGACCGGTTCAAGGATTTCAACGACTCGTACGGCCACCTGGCCGGCGACGAGGCCCTGCGCCAGGTGGGCCAGGCCCTCACCAGCACGGTGCGGGTGGTGGACCAGGAGGTGCGCTACGGCGGCGAAGAGTTCGCGGTGATCCTGCCCCAGACCGGGCGCATGGACGCGGCCATGGTGGCGGAGCGGACCCGGGCCGCGGTGGCGGCCATGAACTGGACCCATGACGGGGCCGAGATGCCGCGCCTGACCGTCAGCATCGGCTCGGCCACCTTCCCGGGCGACGCCCAGGATTTCCGCGGGCTGGTGGAAAAGGCCGACCAGGCCCTGTACCGGGCCAAGGGCACCGGCCGCAACCGGGTGTGCGAGGCCAGTGACGACCCCCGCCGACACCAGCGCTTCCCGCTCATGATCCCCACCCAGTGCCGGGTGAACGGCCGCGAGGTCCTGCCCGGCCTGACCCTGAACCTCTCCCTGGAGGGCCTGCTCTACCGGGGCGCCCAGGCCATCGAGCCGGGCCTCGACCTGGAGACCGTGCTCACCGACCCCAAGGCCGGCCTGTCCCTGCCCCTGCACGTCCGCGCGGTGCACACCCAGCAGTCCGCCGAGGGCTACTACGTGGGCCTGGCCGTGCAGCCCGGCTCCGAGTGGCGCGACCTGTACCAGACCTTCGTGAGCGAGAAGACCGGATCGTGGCATTAGCGCGGCTTGACCACTCCCAGGCCAAGCCGCGCAAAAAAAAACGCCCCCCGCCCCCA
>JAEXTU010000220.1 GCA_023453335.1 Pseudomonadota bacterium
TTCCTGCTTGCGGGCGGCCGGGGCCCGGGCGTCGGCGTAGTGGCCGGGGTGGAGCTCGATGAACTCGCTGCCCACCTTGGCCGCGGCCTCGATCTGGCGGGGCTCGGCGTCGATGAACAGGCTGGAGCGGATGCCCGCGCCGTGCAGCGGGGCCAGGTACTCCGCCAGCTTCTTCTCGCGGCCGGCCACGGCCAGGCCACCCTCGGTGGTCAGCTCCTGGCGCTTCTCGGGCACCAGGCAGACCAGCTCGGGCCTCACCCGGAGGGCGATGCCCTGCATCTCCGGGGTGGCGGCCATCTCTAGGTTCAGGGAGGTCTGCGCGGTCCGGCGCAGGATCTCCACGTCACGGTCCTGGATGTGGCGGCGGTCCTCCCTGAGGTGGACGATGATGCCCACGGCCCCGGCCAGTTCGGCAGCGTGCGCCGCGGCCACCGGGTCGGGTTCGCCGCCCCGGCGGGCCTGGCGCAGGGTGGCCACGTGGTCGACGTTCACGGCAAGGGTGGGCATGGGTCTCCTCCTTACGACGGCTCTGGCCGGACAACGGCCCTATCCGGGAAATTGTCCGCAACCCCGGCCGAAAGTCAAGGAAAAAGCGGGGATTGCCCGGTCCGGGCGGGGTTTCCGGACATGGTTGACGCCCGCCCCCCGCCTTGGATAGATAGACCCCTCCCCGCGACCCCGCGGGGTGGAACCGCCAAAAAACTCCCCGGAGTATGGTAATGAATCTGTGTATTGTCGGCACCGGCTACGTGGGCCTGGTCAGCGCGGCCTGCTTTGCGGAAATGGGCAACTCGGTGCGCTGCGTGGATGTGAATCCCAAGGTGGTCGAGGGCCTGCGCCAGGGCAAGATCCACATCTACGAGCCCGGCCTGGACGATCTGGTCAAGCGCAACACCGCCGAGGGCCGGCTGACCTTCACCACGGACATCAAGGAAGGCCTCAACGACGCCCTGTTCGCCTTCATCTGCGTGGGCACCCCCTCGGGCGCGGACGGGTGCTGCGACCTGTCCTACGTACACCAGGTGGCCAAGGACATCGGCCGGGCCATGGCCGGCTACCTCGTGGTGGTGGACAAGTCCACGGTGCCGGTGGGTACCGCCGACGCGGTGCGCAGCCTCATCGCCGGTGAACTCAAGGCCAGAGGATCGGACCTGGAGTTCGACGTGGTGTCCAATCCCGAATTCCTCAAGGAGGGCGACGCCATCTCCGACTTCATGAAGCCGGACCGGGTGGTGGTGGGCACCGACAACGTGCGGGTGGCCGAGCTCATGAAGGCCCTGTACGCGCCCTTTGCCCGCAGCCGCGAGAAGCTCGTCGTCATGGGCGTGAAGAGCGCGGAGATGACCAAGTACGCGGCCAACTGCCTGCTGGCCGCCAAGATATCCTTCATCAACGAGGTGGCCGGCCTGTGCGAGCGCGTGGGCGCCGACGTGCGCGAGGTGCGCATCGGCATCGGCTCGGACCACCGCATCGGCTACCACTTCATCTACCCCGGCGTGGGCTACGGCGGGTCCTGCTTCCCCAAGGACGTGAAGGCCCTGATCAACACCGCCCGGGAGAACGGGGTGGAGCCCACCCTGCTGGCCGCGGTGGACAGCGTGAACGCCGCCCAGAAGCTCTCCCTGGCCGCCAAGATCGAGGCCCACTTCGCCTCCCAGGGTGGGGTGAAGGGCAAGACCCTGGCCCTGTGGGGCCTGGCCTTCAAGGCCAACACCGACGACGTGCGGGAGGCCCCGGCCCTGGAGATGGTGCGCCGGCTGGCGGCCCAGGGCATGGTCATCAAGGCCTACGACCCGGTGGCCGGCCCCAACGCCGCCCGCGAGGTGGAGGGCGTTGCGGGTTTCAGCCTGGCCGAGAACGAGTACGCGGCCTTGGAGGGCGCCGACGCCCTGGCCGTGGTCACCGAGTGGAATCAGTTCCGCAACCCGGACTTCGGCCGCATCAGGAAGGCCCTGTCCGCGCCGGTGATCTTCGACGGCCGCAACCTGTATTCCCCGGACTTCCTGGCCGAGCAGGGCTTCTCCTACTACGGCATCGGCCGCGCCCCGGTCTTCCCCAAGGCATTGGGCCTGGCCCATCGCGCAACGAAAAGCCCCGGCCGGACGGCCGGGGCTTTTTCATTCATGGCCCTTGTGGGGCAGCTAGGCCTTGCAAGCGAAGCGCTGGCAGGAACGCAATTGCAACTCCTGGACGATGAGGCGCTCGTATTCAAAGGAGGTGGCGGCCGGCCCGGCGTTCTCCTCTTCCAGGAACCGCTCCAGATACTGGGTCTCCTCCCAGAAATCGAGCAGTTCGTCGTCGCCCAGGGTCTTGATCTGCTCCTCGATGGGGAAGTTGATGGAGGAGGGGAGGAACTGGGCCATCTGGTTGGACTCCTTGGGAAACGGCCCAGGGCCGCCGGTGTTTGTCCGCCTATGTTAGTCCAGGCTGGTCATTCTGGCAACCGCGCCGGCCTAGGAGGCCGAGGCCGGAGACTGCCCGGAGACGCGGCCCAGGGCGCGGTGGATGGAGGTGATGAGGTCCTTGATCTTGAAGGGCTTGGGGAAGAAGTCGTGCACCTCTCCGCGCAGGGCCTCCATGGCGGTGTTCAGGTGGGCGAAGGCGGTGATCATGATCACCTGCACCCCGGGGTGGCTCTGCTTGATGGTGCGCAGCACCTCCATGCCGTCGATGCCCTTCATCTTGAGGTCGGTGACCACCACGTCGAACCTCTCCTGGGCCAGCCGCTCCAGGGCCGGGGCCGCGGACAGGAATGTTTCCACCTCGAAGCCCTCCTTGCGCAGGTGCATGCGGGTCATGTCCAGGACGATCTTCTCGTCGTCAATCACCATGATTCGGGGAGTGCTCATCGCCGGGTTCTCCTTGCTGGTGGATCGGCAGTTCGACGGTGAAGGCCGCGCCGCCCTCGGGGGCGTTCTCGGCCTTGAGCCGGCCGCCGTGCTGCGTGATGATGCCGTAGCTCACGGACAGGCCCAGACCGGTCCCGTCCACGCCCTTGGTGCTGAAGAAGGGGTCGAAGATGTGGGGCAGGTGCTCGGGCGGGATGCCCTTGCCCGTGTCCCGGATCACGATATCCACGTATCCCGGGGCCTCTCCCGGGCGGGTGGCGATGAACAGGCGGCCGCCCGGCTCCATGGCCTGGATGGCGTTGCCGATGATGTTCACCAACACCTGGTGGATCTGGTTCTCGTCCACGAACACCGGGGGCAGGCCCTCGGCCAGGTCCAGGTGCACCTCGATGTTGGACACGTCGAGCATGTTGCGCACCAGGCGCAGGGTGCCCTGCACCACCTCGTTGAGCGCGCTCTGGCGCGGGTCGGCCTGCTTGGGCTTGGAGAAGTGGAGCAGCCCCACCACGATCTGCCGGATGCGCTCCACCTCGGAGTGGATCTTGTCCATGAGCTCGATGTGCTCGTCCCGGGTGAAATCGTCGTAGAGGGTGCCGAAGGTCTCGGCCAGCAGGGAGATGTTGTTCACCGGGTTGGTGATCTCGTGGGCCACGCCCGCGGTGAGGGTGCCCAGGGAGGCCAGCTTCTTGGACTGCACCAGTTCGCTCTCCCGGGAGCGCAGTTCGTCGGACATGGCGTTCACTGCCCGGATGACCGAGCCCAGCTCGTTGGCGGGCACCGGCCCCTCGATGTGCCGGAAGCTGCCCTCGGCGATGCGGTGGGCCTGGTCCTCCACCTTGTGCAGGGAGCGCATGATCTTCATATAGATGAAGGGGCCGGCGAACAGGGCCAGGGCCAGGATGGCCAGCGAGGTGAGCAGCAGGCCGCGCCGGGAGTCGGTGATGATCTGGTTCACGTCCTCGCGCTCCACTCCGGTGAGCCGCTGCGAGAACTCCCAGAGCAGGTGGCCGGCCTCGCGCACCCGGGCCTCGGAGGCCTTGTCCCGGGAGTGGCCGGCTGAGACCGCGGAAACCACCCCGATGTAGGCGCTGAACAGGGTGCGCATCTGGCGGTAGTTGTCCGGGCCGGCCGCGGAGGTGATGTCCGGCTCCACCCGGTCCAGGGTCTGCTCCACGTCCTGGGTGCGTTGGATGATGAGGGACAGGGCCTCGTTGTCGTTGAACAGGAAATAGTTCTTTTCGGCCAGGCGCATCTCCAGGAAGGAGGCGTTCAGGTCGTCGGCGATCTCCACGAAGCGGAGCTTGGTGACCAGGGTGCCCATGTCGTGCAGGGCGAAGGCCAGGTTGAGCACGATGAGCCCCATGGTCAGGGATCCGCTGATCATGAGCTGGTGCTTAATCTTCATCGTCGGCACACTCGGTGCAGCGCGGAGTGGAGGCGCTCTCCGCCCGCACCGGCCAATACCAGAGGGCGCCGTCCACCACCATGGCCGCTCCCGCCAGGACCAGGAGCCCGTCGAACGCCGTGAGCGGGCTCACCCCGAAGTACTTGATGAGGCCCAGGCCCAGGCAGGCGATGGCCACCCCGGTGCGCAGGAGCGCCAGGCCAGTGCGGCCACGCGAAGCGATGGTGCGGTAGCAGGCGCACACCGTGCGCTGGGCGGCCAGGACGTTGCGCTCCCGGGCCAGGGTGATGCGCTGGCGGAAGCTGGCCGAGGGGTCCAGGATGGTGGAGTGGCAGGCCAGAAAATCTCCCAGGCGGCCGAGCATGGTGGGCTTGGTGGGCTCCTGGGGCTGGATGCGTCCCGGCCTTCCCTCGTCGAGGAAGTGGAATTCCTCCAGGAACTGGAGGGTGGCTGCGGTGACCTCCACCAGGGTCTGCACCGAGGGCGGCGCGCCACTGGGCCGCCGCACCCGCAGGTAGGACCAGAAGCAGGCCGCGGCGATGGCCAGGCCCGCGGCCAGGAGCCCGAGGAACAGGGGGGAGCCGCCGGCCAGCCGGCCGGAGCGCTCCAGGGAATTGCCCAGGGCCACCAGGCCCAGGCCCCAGCGCATGACGTTCAGGCTGGTGCGGGCCCGGGCCATGTCCGTGCGGTAGCAGGCCAGCTTGGTGCGCCAGTTGGCCATGGTGTTGCGCCAGTAGGCCAGGCAGGTGCGCTCCACCCCGATCTGACCGCCCCCGGCCCGGCGCAGGAAGTCCTCGGCGTACCAGCGCACGTCCCGGCGCAGGGCCACCCGCCAGCGGATATCCCGGCCCGGGAAGTGGCGGCGGACCTCCGCGGCGGTGTCCGGATGGCCTGGGCTGCTGGAGGCCACCAGCACCGCTCCGTCCGGCTCCAGGGCCAGGGGGAACCAGCGGCCGTCGGCGAGCAGGGCGTGGTCGATGTGGGCCAGCAACTCCGGGGCCACCGAGAGCCGCTCGTCGTACTGCACGGCCTCCACCCGGCACTGTCCAGCCAGCCCGGCCAGGGCGGCCTCGGGGGAGAACCCGACGGCAAGCAGGGCGTCGGTGGGGTCCAGGCCCTGCTCCAGGGCCTCGGCCACGGCCGAGCGGTACGCCTCTCCGGCGGCCGCGGCCACCCGCAGGCCGGCCTCGGCCAGGGGATGGCAGGCGGGCTCAGGCGTGATCACTGAACGCTCCAGCGGGCCATTCGGACGCTGGCCGGGTGTAGTCGGGCAGCGCGATGTCCAGTTCGGTCATGCAATAGGGCAGCCGCCGGCGCACGCGCTCGGCAGGCAGGTACCAGGCCAGCCCGTCCCCGGCCAGGGCCAGGCCCAGGGCCAGGACCACCAGCTCCAGGGTGGTCCACACCGGGTTGCGCAGGCCGAAGGACACCAGGAGTCCGGTGCCCACGGCAATGAAGTTCGTGCCGGTGCGGACGCAGGCCAGGCCGGTGCGGGCCCGGGCCATGTGGGTGCGCAGCCGGGCCATGGCGTTGCGGCGCGCGGCCAGCAGGGTCCGCTCCAGGGCCAGGCCGGTGGAGCCCCAGATGCCGGGCCGGCCCGGGGCGGGGAAGGTGGGCCGGACGCGGCGGCGGTGCCCTTCGGCGTCATCAAGGCCGGGGGGCAGGACCAGGTCCCAGGCGTTGCGCGCCTCCGCGGCCCTCTCCGCGTCCCGCACGCTCTGCAGGCCCACGGCCCGGCCCGGGAAGGACCAGAATATGCCCTCCAGGGTCATGAGCACGCCCAGGGACACCAGGCCCCAGCCCGCCAGGTCCCAGCCGCCGGTGTGGAACTGGCGCACCAGGGCCACGCCGATGCCGGCCAGGGCCACCCCGGTGCGGCCCAGGGCCAGGCCGGTGCGGGACATGGCCATGCGGGTGCGGTAGTAGGCGAGCAGGGTGCGCTCCTCGGCCAGTTCGGTGCGCTCTAGGGCCAGGAAGCGGCGGCGCATGACCGGGGACAGGGAGGCCCAGTCCTCACGCATCTCCACGGCCCCGGGCACCGGGGCGGTGCGGGAGAACCGGGCACGGAACCTCTCCAGCTGCACCTCCAACACGGCGATGCCCTGCACCGTGGGGGGCAGGGCGCGATCCAGGGTGTGGCGGGACAGCCGCCGCGCCGGCAGGTACCAGCGCAGCCCGTCCGCGGCCAGGAACAGCCCGGCCGCCATCAGGGCGGCCTCGATGGGCGCGGCCCAGCCTAGCCCGAAAATGCGCACCAGCAGGAGCAGGGTGGTGATGAAGGTGAGCCCGGTGCGGAACATGGCCAGACCGGTGCGGCCCTTGGCAAAGACGGTCCGGCGGCTGGACAACAGGGAACGGCGGTCGGCCAGGTAGTTGCGAACCTTGGCCAGGGGGGTCCGGTTGGCCGAGGCCGGGAACCCGGGGTTCACGTCCTGGTTATTGGCGATGGTGCGGGCCAGGTCCGCGGCGGAGATGGCCAGGAACTCCACGGACTCGGCGCCCAGGGTCCGGAGCACCTCCTGCTCCAGTTCGGGGGTGCCGGGCAGGACCGCGGCCACCCGGGCCTGCCCCTGCTCCAGGGAGAGGGGGAGCCAGCCGGCCGACTTGAGCCGCTCCAGGTCCACCTTGACCAGGAGGTCGCGGGGGATGAGCAACTCCTCGTCATACTCGACGACGTGCTGGGAAGCGGGGATGCGGTGCCGGGGCTCCTGCCGTGCATCCCGGTCCCGGTGCATGGCGGTGCCGCCGGCGCCGTCCAGCAGCAAGGTATCCGGCGTATCTTTCATTGCAGCCACAAAGTTCCCGGCGCGGACGCGCCGTTTCGGGGCAGGACCTTAGCCGAGGCCGCAGGCCGTGGCAACAGTTACCCTGCGTTTTTAAACCGTCGTGCAACAGCGTATTGCAAGCCCCGGAAAAAGAGAGTAGCGTCGTCCGAGAAGCAGGGACCCGTTCCTTGTCCAGCCGTCCGGACCGCCGGGCGACAACCCAGGGAGTAGACGCCGTGGAAGAGACCCAGGTGAAGAAAGATGCCGAGCTGATGCAGCTCGTGACCTTCAGCATCGGCGACGAAGAATTCGGGGTGGACATCCTCAAGGTGCAGGAGATCATCCGCACCATGGAGATCACCAAGGTGCCCAAGGCCCCGCCCTTCGTGGAGGGGGTCATCAACCTGCGCGGCAACGTGATTCCCATCATCGACCTGCGCAAGCGCTTCGGCCTGGACACCCGCAAGCACGACAAGCACACCCGCATCATCGTCATCGAGATCAACAACATGATCGTGGGCTTCGTGGTGGACTCGGTGTCCGAGGTGCTGCGCATTCCCTCCAGCACCGTGGAGCCCCCGCCGCCTGTGGTGGCGGGCCTGGAGTCCGAGTACATCAGCGGGGTGGGCAAGCTGGAGGACCGGCTGCTCATCCTCCTGGACCTGGACCGGCTGCTCTCCAACGAGGAGCACGAGATCCTGTCCCAGGTGTAGCCCTCACCCCAACCCTGGCCCCAAGCCGCCCGTCCGCTTCGGCGGACGGCGCGGCTTTTCGCTTTCCGAGGTTTCCCGACCGTGCTCTTTCCCCCTGAACTGCGTGAACTGCTGACCCGGCCCGGCTCGGTCCGCAGCGTGTACAAGAGC
>JAEXTU010000229.1 GCA_023453335.1 Pseudomonadota bacterium
ACCTGCGTCGGCTGTTTTCATGCCTCGGCCCTGCCCCCCCTACAGCCCGCCCGGCTTGTTCCCCAGGTTCTCCTTGACCACCTGGGAGGTGATCTCGATGACCATCTCGCCGCTGCCCGGGTCCAGCTTGGCGAAGCGGAAGGGCTCGAACTCCAGGTCGGCCACGATGCGGCCGAACACCTCGCGCAGGGCGCGCGCCCCGATGCGGGTGTTGGCCTCGGCGTGGTGGGCGATGATCTCCAGCGCCTCCTCCGAGACCTTGAGCTGGACGCCGAAGGTCTTGAAGAAGGCGGCCGAGGCCCGGTAGGGCGAGTCCGCGGCCTTGAGGAATATCTCCTTGAGCTGGGGGGCCTTGAGGTCATCCAGGATGGCGATGGACCCGAAGCGGGAGATGAACTGGGGCAGCATGCCGTACTCGAAGATGTCGCCCATCCGCACGTATTCCTTGAGGCTGAACACGATCTTCTTGTGCAGCCGGCTCTCCTCCTCGTCCCACTCCTTCTCCTCGCGGAAGCGGCGGTCGTCCTGGCGGTCGCGGATGAGCACGTAGACCTGATTGTACAGTTCCTCGAAGGCCCCGCCGCACAGGAACAGGATGTTGGAGGTGTCCACCGAGAACCGGACCTTCTCGGGCTTGCCGTCGAAGTGGGCGATGGTCTCGTGGGCCACGGTCTCGCCCTCCAGGATGGTGAGCAAGGCCTGCTGGAAGGCGATGCCGGTGACGAAGGTCTTGCCCGCGATGCGCGCCGAGAGCTTGTCCACCTCGTCGAAGCAGACCGTGGCGTTCTCCATGCGGCGCTTGAGCGTCTCGCCGTCCACCGTGGGGCCGAGCTGCTGGCGGGTCACGGTCTCCAGGGTGGTGAAGATGCGGCTGGTGTCGATGACCCCTTCCTCGTCCACCAGGGTGTTGGCATTCATGATGACCATGGTGCGGTAGTCGGCCAGGCCCTCCACCTGGGTGTAGAACTCCCGCACGGTCTTCATGACCGTAGTCTTGCCCGTGCCCGAGTTGCCCACCAGCAGCACGTTGCCGCCGCGGATGCCGTTGACGTGCTTGTACAGCGCCACGGCCAGCTTGCGCAGCACGTCCTCCTGGCCCAGGATGCGCTCGGTGAGGAAGGAGAAGATGTGGCGGGGCATGGGCTTGTCCATGATGTCCTCCGGGTCGGGATGGGGTTCCATACCCCGGAAACGGGGCGGCTGTGAAGCCGGGGCGCGACGCACCGGTTTCCGTTGACAGCCCACCGGGGTTGGTACACCATTGTAAGGCCAGGAAAAACACCAACCCGACCGGGGGACCCATATGAGCCTCATCTCCGCCACCCGCGCCTGGAAGGCGCTGGCCGACCACCACGCCCAGGTCAAGGACCTGCACATGCGCGACCTGTTCGCCCAGGACCCGCAGCGGTTCTCGACGTTCAGCCTGCGCCTGGGCACGGTCCTGTTCGACTATTCCAAGAATCGCGTCACCGAAGAGACCATGCGGCTCCTGCGGGACCTGGCCGTGCGCGCCGGGCTGCCGGACAGGATCGAGGCCATGTTCCACGGCCAGAAGATCAACGCCACCGAGGGCCGCGCCGTGCTGCACACCGCCCTGCGCAACCGCTCCTCCCGGCCGGTGTACGTGGACGGCGTTGACGTGATGCCCGCGGTGAACGCGGTGCTGGAGAAGATGCACGCCTTCGCCGAGAAGGTGCGCAGCGGCAAGTGGCGGGGCTTCACCAACAAGCGGGTGACCGACGTGGTGAACATCGGCATCGGCGGCTCGGACCTGGGCCCGCTCATGGTCACCCACGCGCTCGCCCCCTACGGCGACCCCAAGCTCCGGGTACACTTCGTGTCCAACGTGGACGGCACCCACCTGGCCGAGACGCTCAAGAACCTCTCGCCCGAGACCACCCTGTTCCTGGTGGCGTCCAAGACCTTCACCACCCAGGAGACCATGACCAACGCGCACAGCGCGCGCAACTGGCTGCTCGACCAGGCCGGGGACAGAAAGGCGGTGAAGAAGCACTTCGCCGCGCTGTCCACCAACACCAAGGCGGTGGCCGAGTTCGGCATCGACCCGGCCAACATGTTCGAGTTCTGGGACTGGGTGGGCGGCCGCTACAGCCTGTGGTCGGCCATCGGCCTGTCCATCATGCTGGCCATCGGCTCCCACCGCTTCGAGGAACTCCTGACCGGCGCCAGCGAGGCGGACGAGCACTTCCGCACCGCGCCACTCGAAGCCAACATCCCGGTGACCATGGGGCTGCTCGGCATCTGGTACAACAACTTCTTCGGGGCCGACACCCACGCGATCCTGCCCTACGACCAGTACCTGGACCGCTTCCCGGCCTATCTCCAGCAGGGGGACATGGAGTCCAACGGCAAGCGGGTGACCCTGGAGGGCGAGGCCGTGGACTACTCCACCGGCCCGGTCATCTGGGGCGAGCCCGGCACCAACGGCCAGCACGCCTTCTACCAGCTCATCCACCAGGGCACCAAGCTGGTACCCTGCGACTTCCTGGCCGCGGCCAAGACCCAGAACCCCCTGGGCGACCACCACCACATCCTGCTCTCCAACTTCTTCGCCCAGCCCGAGGCCCTCATGCGCGGCAAGACCGAGGCCGAGGTGCGGGCGGAACTCAAGAAGGAAGGCAAGAGCGAGGCGGACATCGACCGCCTGGCCCTGCACAAGTCCTTCCCGGGCAACCGGCCGAGCAACTCCTTCCTGTACCGCAAGCTGAACCCGCACACCCTGGGCATGCTCATCGCCCTCTACGAGCACAAGATCTTCACCCAGGGGGCCATCTGGAACGTGAACAGCTTCGACCAGTGGGGCGTGGAGCTGGGCAAGCAGCTGGCCAAGGCCATCCTGCCCGAGCTCACCGCCCGCGCCGACAGCACGGCCCACGACTCCTCCACCAACGGGCTCATCAACGCGTTCAAGAAGCTGAGCCGGGAGTAGCCCATGCAGCGCCTGCCCCTGTCCTACCTGCGACCCGGCATGACCCTGGCCCGGCCGGCCCTGTCGCAAACCTGCATGGTGCTGCTGGCCGAGGGGTCGGTGCTCACCGCGCCGCTCCTGGAGTGGCTCGCCGGGCACGGCATGACCTGGGCCTGCGTGGAGGGGCAGCCGGTGGACCTGCTGCCCGAGATCCCCGAGGCCGCCCCCCGGCTGCTGGAGCTGGAGTCCCTGTTCGCCCGGCACGGGACCGACGCCTGGATGTGCAAGCTCAAGGCCATGTTCCAGGACCACGCCCTGTTCCGGGCCGCCATGCGCCGCCTGGGCGAGGCCGCGGTCAAGCCGGAGTGCGACCTATGAACAAGGAAATCCTCACCGGCGACATCGAGGGCGTGATCCTGGCCGCGGAACAGCTGCCCACCCTGCCCGAGGTGCTGGCCCAGGTCACCCGGCTGGTGCACGACCCCAAATCCAATTTCGAGGCCATCGCCGAGGTCATCTCCCGCGACCAGGTGCTGTCCGCCAAGGTGCTGCGCCTGGTGAACTCCCCGGCCTACGGCCTGGGCGAGCCGGTGCGCACCATCCAGCGCGCCCTGTTCCTGCTGGGCTACGACGTGATCGAGGGCATCATCATCACCACCACGGTGTTCGGCCAGTCCTCCCGCGCCCTGGCCCGGGACTGGGACCACGCCCTGGGCTGCGCCATCGCCTGCCGCATCGTGGCCGAGGCCGCCGGCCTGGACGAGCCCGAGGCGTATGGCGTGGCCGGGCTGCTGCACGACCTGGGCAAGGTCATCTGGATGAACCAGTTGGATAGCCTGCGGACCTCGGTGGACTGGCTGCTCTCCAAGAACGGGCTGTACCCCCGCGAGGCCGAGAAGCAGGTGCTGGGCTTCGAGCACGACGCGGTGAACGTCTGGGTCGCGGACCTCTGGCACCTGCCCCCGGGCGTGGCCGCGGCCATGGCCCACCACCACTCCCCCCTCAAGGCCAAGGTGGAGCCGCACTACGCCTGGGTGGCGCACCTGGGCGACTTCCTGTCCCACCTGGTGCCGGCGTTCTCCGGCCAGGGCCCCCACGTCCCCTTTCTGGAGCCCGCGGTCCTGGACAACCTCCACATCCGCCACGAGGACCTCCCCGACCTCCTGGACCCCCTGGAGGACGCCCTGGACACCATGCCGGAGATCCTGCTGGACCACATGAGGTAGCCGACTCCGCGCGCGGAGACAGCCGGGCGATTCGTGAATCGCCCCTACGGAAGAGCGCCCTGCC
>JAEXTU010000317.1 GCA_023453335.1 Pseudomonadota bacterium
GCGGCGGCCGACCGGGTGGAGGCGGTGGTGGGCGCGTCCTGGAGCGAGCACTCCCTGGCCATGGCCCCGGTGCTCCAGGAGGCGGGCATCCCCATGATCACCCCCATCTCCACCAACCCCAAGGTCACCGAGGCGGGCGACTTCATCTTCCGGGCCTGCATCACCGACGCCCTCCAGGGCCGGGCCATGGCCCGCTTCGCCCGGGAGGACCTGAAGGCCGCGAGCGCGGTGACCCTGGTCAACATCAGCCGCACCTACAGCGTGGACCTGGGCCAGGTCTTCGCGGACGAGTTCACCGCCCGGGGCGGCCTGTTCCTGGGCCGCGGGGTCTACACCCTGGACACCGCCAACTACGCCGGCATCCTGGCCACGGTGCAGGCCGCGGACCCGGACGTGCTGTACATCCCCGGCGATTACCGGGACTCCTCCTTCATCATCAAGGAGGCCCGGGAGCACGGGCTGCGCGCCACCATCCTGGGCGCGGACGCCTTCGGCCTGCGCCTGTACGACTACATCGGGGCCGCGGCCGAGGGGTGCTACTACACCACCCACTGGCGGCGGGACAGCCCGCTGCCCGCCTCCCGCGCCTTCGTGGCCCGCTACGAGGCCGTGCACGGGGCCATCCGCCAGACCTCCGTGCCCCTGACCTACGACTCGGTCATGCTCTGGGCCGACGCGGTGCGCCGGGCCGGGACCTTCGACCGGCGCGCGGTGCGCGACGCCCTGGCCGCCACCCAGGACTTCTCCGGCGTCGCCGGGGGCATCCGGTTCGACGCCTCGCGCAACCCGGCCAAGCCGGTGGTCATCAACAAGCTGGAGAACCTGGACACCACCCTGGTCAAACTGGTCGAGCCCTGAGGCCGCCACACCCACATGCAGATATTCACCTCCCTCTCCCTGCGGCGCAAGCTGCTCGGGGCCGTGCTGGTGGCCTTCCTGGCCATGGCCGCGGCCTTCTCGGCCGCCTTCCTGCCCTTCAGCTCCCAGATCGAGGAAACCGGCAGGCGCCGGGCCGAACTCCTCCTTGCCGTGGTGGCCCAGAGCCACACCGACCGCCTGGCCAACGAGATATTCGAGCAGCGCCTGGACGCGGTGGAGTACCGGCTGGGCTTCCTGGTCAAGACCGCGGGCCTGCACGCCGCCGCGGTGTTCGACCGCAACGGCGTCCTCCTGCTGGAGGCCGGCCGGGGGCGGCAGCCGGCCGCGTTCGACCCGGTCCGCCTGGCCGCGGCCAACAGCGGCCCCCTGGCCTGGCCGGAGAACCGCGACGGGTCGCCCACCCTGTGCCGGCTCTCGGCCATCGAGGCCACCGGGACCCGGGTGGGCTATCTCCTCCTGTGCACCTCCCTGGCCGACGTGGAGCAGGCGCGCGCCACCTCCACCGCCATTTTCCTGGGACTGCTCGGCGGCAGCTTCCTCATCCTGGCCCTCTTGCTCAGCGTGGTGCTGGAGCGCGCGGTCATCCGGCCCATCTCCCGCCTGGAGCGCACCCTGTCCGCCTTTGCCGCGGGGCGCACCCAGGCCCGGGTCCCACCCGCCGGGCCCGACGAACTGGGCCGGCTGGGCCAGAGCTTCAACGCCCTGGCCGAGCGCATCCAGCAGTCCTCGGCCGAACTGCGCCAGGCCGAGCGGAATTTCCGCGGCATCTTTGAGAACGCGGTGGAGGGCATCTTCCAGGCCGGCTCCGACGGCCGCATCGTCAACGCCAACCCCTCCCTGGCCCGAACCATGGGCTACGCCTCGCCGGCCGATTTCCTGGCCGAAACCCCCGACCTCTTCGCCATGATCCCCATGCAGAAGGCCGACCCCGAGCACCTGCTGGACGCCCTGACCCGGGACGGCGCGGTGGCCGACTTCGAGATGCAGCTCACCCGCCGCGACAGACTGGACTTCTGGGCCCGCATCTCCCTGCGCATGATCCCCGACGCCGAAGGCCTGCCCCTGCGCTACGAGGGTTCGGTGCTGGACGTGTCCGCGCGCAAGGAGAAGGAGCGCGCCGAGGAGGCCCGCCGCGCCGCCGAGGAGGCCAACCGCGCCAAGAGCGCCTTCCTGGCCCGCATGAGCCACGAGATACGCACCCCCATGAACGCCGTGCTCGGCATGTGCCAGCTGTTGCGCGACACCCCGCTGACCCCGGAGCAGCAGCACCTGGTGGACACCATCGGCGCCTCGGGCGAGCTGCTCATGACCCTGCTCGGCGACATCCTGGACCTGTCCCGCATCGAGGCCGGCCGCATGGACCTGGAGACCCTGGCCTTCGACCCCCGCGCCCTGGCCGGCAAGGTCTGCGCCCTGCTGGAGCAGACCGCCAGGGCCAAGGGCCTGGCCCTGTCCTGCCTCATCGACCCGGCCCTGCCCCGGGCCCTGTGGGGCGACCCCACCCGCATCAAGCAGGTCCTGCTCAACCTGCTGGGCAACGCGGTGAAGTTCACCGCCCGGGGCGAGGTGTCCCTGCACCTGGCCTGCGCCGCCGAGCCCGGGCGCTACCGCTTCACCGTGCGGGACACCGGCCCGGGCATCCCCGCGGACAAGCAGGAGGCGGTGTTCGAGAGCTTCACCCAGGCCGACTCCTCCACCACCCGGCAGCACGGCGGCGCGGGCCTGGGCCTGGCCATCTGCAAGGGCCTGGTGGAGCGCATGGGCGGGAGCATCGAACTCAGCAGCGCCCCGGGCCAGGGCAGCGCCTTCAGCTTCGTGCTGCCCCTGCCCGAGGCCGAGGCCCCGGCCCCGGAGACGGCCCCCGCCGCCCGCAGCGGCCCGGCCGGCCCCGGGCCGCGGGTCCTGGTGGCCGACGACTCGGCCCTCAACCGGGAGATCGCCCGCCAGTTCCTGCAGGCCGTGGCCGAGCGGGTGGACGAGGCCGGGGACGGCCTGGCCGCGGTGGAGATGGCCGCGGCCGGGGGCTACCACCTGGTGCTCATGGACGTGGAGATGCCCGGCCTGGACGGCCTGGAGGCCACCCGGCGGATCCGCGCCCTGCCCGGGCCCATGGGCCGCACCCCCATCGTGGGCCTCACCGCCCGGGTGGGGACCGAGGATAGGCAGCGCATCCTGGACGCGGGCATGGACGACCTGCTCACCAAGCCGGTGCGCCGGCACGAGCTGGCCGCCCTGGCCGCCCGCTACGCCCCGGCCGGCGATGCGCCCGCCGGGCTGGTGGACTGGGCCTACGTGCTGGACCCGGTGGGCGGCGAGCCCGCGGACCTGGCCGCCTATTGCCGCACCGCCCGGGAACTGCTGCCTGCCGAGGCCCGGTCCCTGGAGGAGGCGGCCGCGGCCGGGGACCTGTCGGGGTTCGCCCGCCTGGCCCACGCCCTCAAGTCCACCGCGGCCAGCTTCGGGGCGGCCGAACTGTCCGACCTGGCCCGCGCGGCCGAGAGCGCCGGCCGGGCCGGGGACCTGACCCAGGTGCGCACCCTGCTCCCCCGGCTCGGCGAACTCCTGGCCGCCCTGCTGGCCGAGGTTTCCACCCGCACCGGTCCCTCCGGCTAGGCCGACAGGCCGAATCGGCGTTCGGGAATTTCCCGTCCGAATTGGTGGGATTTCCGCCCCGCCCTCCGGAAACGCCGGATCGCCCGGGCCCCCATCCCCAGGGACCGGACAGGGGTCGGGCAGGACCGGCAGCCCACCCCGGACCCGGTACGGGCAAGACATATGAACAGGCGTTCATGTTTTCTGCCCCGGTGAGGTTCCATGCTTTTTCCCCCTGCCCTTGCCTTTTGTTCCCGGCGTGGTGTATACGGGGCAAGGTGGATTTTCCGCCCATGTTCAACCGCAAGGGAGTACGCGCCATGAAAAAGCTTCTCACGATCCTCTCGGCCTGCCTGCTGGCCGCGGCCCTCTTCGCCGCCCAGGGCCTGGCCGCCGACGGCAAGGCCCTGTTCGCGCGCTGCACCGGCTGCCACGGAGCCGACGGCACCAAGAAGGCTCTGGGCACCGGCGTTCCCCTCAAGGGCCTGAAGGCCGACGCGCTGCTGAAGGCCCTGCAAGGCTACAAGGCCGGGACCTTCGGCGGCGACAAGAAGGCCATGATGGAAGGCCAGGTCAAGAGCCTATCCGACGAGGACATGAAGGCCCTGGCCGACTACATCGCCACCTTCTAGGGCCATGCGCAGCCTCATCCTGGCCCTGGGCCTGGCGATTGTGGCCCTGGCCCCGCTGCCGGCCCTGGCCCAGGACGACCACAACGCCACCATGCAGCATCCCGCCATGCCGGCAACCCCCCCGGGGGGTGGCGGCCTGGCGGCGGGGGGGGCGGGCCCCCG
>JAEXTU010000348.1 GCA_023453335.1 Pseudomonadota bacterium
ACCCCTCAAAACCCCCCCCGGCCCCCCGGGCGGCGCGGCTTGTTTTTGGGCTTCGGCGAACCGAGCACCGCCCCGGGCCTCCCACCCCGACTCCCTGCTCTGCTGCCCCCATTCCGTCGAACCGGACTGCCGCGGCTGCTCACTGCTGGCTGCCCGGCTCGCAAGGGCTCCGCGCCAGTGGATCAAGCCTTGCGGCCGCCGAGCGCATCCCGACCGGGAGCCTGGCCAGCGTCCAAGGGTGTCGGACATCATACGCAACCAGTGCGCAAAACCGGGCAGGACTGATGAGGAAGGGGAGGCGGAGGATATCCCGGAACCGAGAGCGCCAGGAGGAGGACGGGAACGGACGTTCCGGCGGGGGGTTAGTCTCCGCCGTGCTTCTTCTCGTGCTCGGCCTCGAACAGGGCCAGGCGCTGGGCCAGGCGGCGGATGTCTCGCTCCTGCCGGGAGCGGTCCATGTCCATGAACAGGGATTTCAGGCCCAGCACGGCCAGGGCCAGGGTAAGCACCAGGGTGGGCGGATAAGAGACCCCGAAGAAATGAGCCAGCCAATCCGAGAGCCGGGGGAACAGGCCGAAGAGCATTACCACCGCGGCCGCTGCCAACCACCACAGGGAGTAGCGGGTGTGCAGCCGATCCTTGCGCACTAGGACGATGATGGTCGCGGCGATGCCCAGCCCGATGCCGGCGGTGGTCCAGTTCAGCGTGAGCATCATCACCCTCTGGCTACGAGAGAAACATGCGTTTCAGGGAATGGCCGTGCATGCTGCGGGAAACCGCGAGCACGGTGCTGGCCAGCATGTAGCGGGTGACCGCATACCAGGTGTCGAAGACCCGGGAGTGCCCGTGCGTCCGGGGGCACATGGTCACCTGGCGTTCCACCACCCGCAGGTTGGAGCGCAGGAGCAAAAGCAGGACCCCGATGTCCTGGTAATCGAGCAGGGTCGCCTGGGGTGAGGCCAAAAGGGCCACCGCCCGGCGGCCGTAGGCCCGGAACCCGCTGGTCAGGTCCTGCAGGCCCAGCCCGGTCATGGCCCGAAAGAGCCTCCAGGCCAGGCGGCGGCAGGAGCTGCCCCGCTCCGGGCAGGCCCCGATGACCACGTCGGCCTCGCCCTGGCGCAGGGGCTCCAGCAGGGTCTGCACGTCCGAGATGGCGTGCTGGCCGTCGGCATCCATGGTCAGCACCGCGGCGTACCTGTGCTTCAGGGCGTAGCGCAGGCCGGCCTGGATGGCGCCCCAGGCCCCCAGGTGGATGGGCAGGCGCAGCACCTCGGCTCCGGCGCTGCGGGCGGCCCGATCCGTGCCGTCGGTGCTCAGGTCGTCCACCACCAGGGCGTGCATGCCCGCGGCCAGGACCGAACCCACCACCCGCTCCACGCTGTGGACCTCATCCCGGGCCGGGATAACCACCAGAACCGGCTGGCCGGCCAAGAGGTTCACCGGCCCTCCCCGCCGTTGCGCACCAGGAGGCCGCCGATGCTGCGCTCCTCCGGGTGGACCTGCTCGTGCAGTTCGGCCAGGCAGTCCAGCAGGCCCTGGCCCAGGTCGGTATAGCTCTCGCCCACCAGCTTGCGCCCCAGCCGGGGCAGGAAATTGTAGGGGGTGATGGTGTAGTGCCCGGCCAAGGGCTTGTTCTCGAAGCGCACCGCCGGCCGCCCGCCGAGCATCTCCCGCACCATCTCCATGAGGTCGCGCACCCGGCAGGGATAGGGGCCGGTGAGGATCACGTGCTGGTTGGCGTACTCCGGCTCCAGGACCTTCACCGAGAGCAACGCGGCGTCGCGCACGTGGATGTACTCCCGCTGCTCGTCGCCGCTGCCCGAATAGGTGACCTCGCCCCGGGTGAGCGCCGCGTGCAGGATGCGGTAGATGCCGTTGCGACCGTCCGCGCGCCGGCCGTACAGGGAGCCGTAGCGCAAGATGGTGTAGGGGATTCCGTAGCGCTCCTGGTAGGCCTCGATGATCCGCTCCGAGGCCTGCTTGCTGGCCCGGTAGAAGGACCCCCGCTCGGAGTAGACGTACACCGTGCTGGCGAACAGGTACCGCGACACGCCCGCGTGGCGGCAGGCGTCCAGGATGTGGGTGTTGCCCAGGACGTTAAGCTTGACCGTGTCCACGGGCTTGTCCCGGGACTCCTCGATGTCCGCCAGGCCGGCGAAGTTGTAGACCACGGCCGCGCCGTCCACGGCCCGGGCCACGGCCTCCGGGTCCAGGATGTCGCAGCGGAGCATCTCCTGCCCGGGCCCCAGGAAGGGCGAATCCGCGATGTCGCAGATGCGCACCCGCCAGCCCGCCTCCTGCAGGGCGTCGGCCACGTGGCTGCCCAGGAAGCCGGATCCGCCGAAGACCACCGCCAGTTGGCTCACATGTCCTCCGATGCAGGCTCGCGCCCGTGCGCCGGCAATCCAAGCGCGCAGGCTTCACCCATGCAAGAATAGGCCAAGCCCGGCCAGAGTTCAAGAAAGAAGGCCGATTAGGCCGCCACCCTGGCCAGTTCGTCCCGATAGGCCGCGAACAGGGCGTCGCCCTGCATGAGCGCCTCGGCCGCGGCCTGGTCCTGCGGGGTGTCCACGCTCACGGTGCGGGCCGCGGTGCGCACCATGCGCACCTTGAGCCCGTGCTCCAGCACCCGCAGCATGTCCACGGACTCGGCCACCTCCAGGGGGGTCGGCGCCAGGGAGTTGAATCGCAGGAGGAAATCCCGGCGGAAGGGGATGATGCAGACCTGCTTGAACATGGCCAGGTCCTTGGCCCCTTTCTTCCAGGACGGGATGGGCTCGCGCGAGAAGTACAGGGCGTTGTCCGCCAGGTCCACCACCACCTTGACCTCGTTGGGGTCGTCCTGCTCCGCCCGGGTGAGGAGCGGGGCCATGAGGTTGACAACCTGGAGGTCCGGGGCCGCGGCAAAGGGGGCCACGGCCTCGGAGATCATCCGGGGGGTGACCAGGGGCTCGTCCCCCTGGACCATGACCACCAGGTCGCTTACCCCCAGGTCCTTCTCGATGGCCAGCATGGCCTCGGCGCAGCGGTCCGAGCAGCGCTCGTGGCAGTCCGAGGTCATGATCGCCTTGCCGCCGATGGCGGCCACGTAGTCGGCGATGACCTGGTCGCAGGTGGCCACGAAGGTCCGCTCCGGCCCCAGGGCCAGGCAGACGCGTTTCCAGACGTGGCCGACCATGGGGATGCCGGCGATGGGGGCCAGGGGCTTGCCCGGGAACCGGGAGGAGCCCATGCGGGCCGGGATGATGGCGATGGCGCTGCTCATGCTACTTGTCCTTCAGCACCGCCACGCCGGCGCGGCAGGCGGTGTCCAGCATGCGGATGTCCAGGCTGTAGGCCACGAAGCGGTAGCCCTGGTCCAGGCGACGGCGCAGGTCCGCGGGATCGGGTTCGATGACGTGGATGCCGGCCAGCGCGGACTTGGCCGCGGCCACCTCGCGGATGCGATCCATGGCCGCCAGGAAGTCGGGATGTTCGAATTCCCCGGGCCGGCCCAGGGAGCCGGACAGGTCGTAGGGACCCACGATGAAGCCGTCCACCCCCGGGGTGTCCAGGATGGCTTCGAGGTTCTCCACCGCCCGGATGTGCTCCACCTGGACGATGACCACCGCGTTGTCCGCCAGCCAGTTCGTGTACGCGGCAAACCCGGAGCCGTAGCCCGAGGCCCGGCCCAACCCCACCCCGCGGGTCCCGCGCGGCGGGTAGTACACCGCGGCTACCGCGGCCGCGGCCTCGGCCGCGGAATTGACCATGGGCACAATGACCCCGTGCGCGCCGGCGTCCATGACCCGCTTTATCTGGATGTGGTCGTTCCAGGACAGGCGCACCAGTGGCGCGACCCCGGCAAGTCCGATGACCCGGATGAGCTCCTCGGCCTCGCGGATGGTGATGACGCTGTGTTCCAGGTCCACGGCCAGCCAGGCGAAACCGGCGCGGGCCATGATCTCGGCCAGGCCCGGGTTGGCCAGGGTGATCCAGGAGCCCAGCGCGGTCCCGCCCGCGGCCAGGTATTTTTTCAGGGAATTGTGCATGCACCCCTCCTGCCCCCG
>JAEXTU010000361.1 GCA_023453335.1 Pseudomonadota bacterium
CCAACACCCCCCGCCCCAGCACCGCCGCCAGTATCGCCGTCATTGCCGCCCTGCGCGCCATGGCCGTCCCCCATCTGTCTGATCCGGCCCGGCGACAGCCGCCGGGCCCTGCGGAATGCACCCTAGACCGGGCCGGCCGGCACAATCCAATCGTACCTTCCGAAGGGGGGCTTCAGGTATTGCGAAGGCTCTCTGCATTGCCCCGGGCCGCGTTTCATGGGATACCCCGGGGCATGGAACTCTACCACCTGCGCAGCTTCGTGGCCGTGGCCGAGGAGGGCAATCTGTCCCGGGCCGCGACCCGGCTCTTCCTGTCCCAGCCGGCGCTCTCCGCGCACATCAAGGCACTGGAGGACGAGCTGGGGGTGGCCCTGTTCCTGCGCACGCCGAGGGGCATGAGCCTGACCCCGGACGGGTCCGCGCTCAAGGCCACCGCGGAAAAGGCCCTCCTGAGCGCCGACCAGGTGGCGGAACAGGCGCGCAGCCTGCGCGCCACCCTGTCCGGCGCGGCGCGCATCGGCCTGAACACCGACCCCCACTACCTGCGCTCGGCCGCGCTCATGGGCGTGCTCATGGTGCGCCACCCGGAGCTGGAGATCCACTTCGCCAACCGCAACTCCGGCCACCTGCTGGAGGACCTGCGCAGGGGCGCGCTGGACGGGACCTTCGTGTTCGGGGAGCTGGGCGGGCCGGACGTGGCCGGGCTGGACCTGGGCGCGGTGCGGGTGCGCATCGCCGGCCCGGTGGCCTGGAGGCACCGCCTGGAGCGGGCCGGGCTCCCGGACCTGGCCTCCATGCCCTGGATCGGCATCCCGGACCACTGCCCTTACTGCGCCATCCTGTTCTCGCTGCTGCGTGAGCAGGGCATCCCCCTGCCCATCTTCGGTGCGGCGGACAGCGAGTTCGTGCTCCTGGCCATGGCCGCGGCCGGCCAGGGCCTGTGCGTGACCCGGGAGGACCAGGGCCTGGCCGCGGCCGAGCGCGGCGAGGTCTGCCTGTGGCCGGGCGAGGCCTTCACCCTGCCCTTTGCCTTCGCCTACCAGAAGTCACGCGCCGGCGACCGCCTGGTGGCCACCCTGCTGGAGGCGGTCGGCGAGGTCTTCGCCGATCGGCTCGCCGGCAAAAAAGAGCCCTGCCCCGGTTCCCCGGGACAGGGCGCGCGCAAACCGGCCGCAGTCGCCTAGAACAGGGTCTTCAGCCACTCCTTCACGTCGTCCGGCGCGGTGTACGACCCACAGGCGTGGTCGCAGCATTTCCAGAAGCGCTCGGGCAGAATGATCTCGTGCAGCACCGTGGGGCCGTCGCAGTCCATTTTCTGCAGCCGGACCCGGAAGGGCTTCTCCCAGGAGTCCACGGAAAAGTAGTACGACACCTCGTCCTGGCAGGCGTAGCCCCCGCCGTAGCCGGTATTGCCCCACTCCAGGTGCAGGGCCACGGCGTCGGCCGGGCCGATGTCCCAGTTGATGGGGAGGTCCTTGAATTTCGTCAGCTCGCCCATGTCACACTCCTTTGGTGTGGATTCTCGACCGTATCCTACGGTAATCCCTCCCCGGGATTCTGGCAAGATGAGGCCAATGATTTCAGGGAACTCGTGCAATAATTCCCAACCGGCGGGCCCGCCTCAGTACCAGAAACCCCCGACCCGCCAGCGGGGACTTTGCCGGGGCGGAGGGAAGGGCAGGGCGAGGGGCGCGGGCGAGACGTGCCGGGCCTGGTCCTCGGCCAGTTCCTTGAGCCGGGCGATGCGCTCGGCGTGCTCCGGGTGGGTGCGCAAGAGGGAGGGGTGCGGGGAGCGATGGCCGGGCAGGAAGACCCGGGACCAGAACCCGGACTCGGCTGCCTGCATCTTGCCCAGGGCCGCGGCCAGGCCCAGGGGGTCGCCGGTGAGCCGGGCCGCCTCGGCGTCGGCCGAGAACTCCCGGGTGCGGGACAGGGCCAGTTGCAGGAACGAGCTCGCCCCGGGCGCGAACACCAGCACCAGCACCAGGGGCCAGGACACCGGGGACGCGCCCAGGAGCAGGAGCGGCAGGTTGAGCACCAGGAGGAACTGGCCGGTCATGGACAGGGCCGCGGTGACCCGGGAGATCACGTCGGCCAGGTTCATGAGCGCCAGGTCGCCGTGCAGCACGTGGGCGGTTTCGTGGGCCAGGACCCCGGCCAGCTCCCGGGTGTTCAGGGAGCGCAACAGCCCGTCGGTGAGGGCGATGGCCGCGCCCTGCCGGCCGCCCACGGTGAAGGCGTTGGCCATGGGCGAGGGCACGTAGAACAGGTGCGGGACCCGGGGGAGCCCGGCGCGGCGGGCCATGGCCTCGGCCATGGCGTGGAGCACCGGGGCCTCCACTCGGGCCAGGGGCCGGGCGCGGTAGAGGCGCAGCACGAAATACGGGGACAGCCGGGGAGAGACGATGAGGGCCAGGGCGGTGAGCCCGCCCGCCCACCAGATGCCCGAGCGGCCGGCCAGCAGCCACCCGGCCAGGGCCATGAGCGAGGCCATGCCCAGCACCAGGCCCAGGGTGGACAGCGCGTTGCGCAGGGTATGGCGCAGGGAGGCGGACATGCCTGGGAAGATAACGCCTGGTCCCGGGCTGGCAACCCTCGGCCGGCCGGAACCCCGGTCCGAAGGCGGCCGGCCGCGCCGGAGGCGGGGAGCGGCGCCCCGCGCCCCCGGTCAGGGCTTGGCGTAGGGGGCCTTCTTGCCGTACACGGCCTTGCTGCGCTGACGGGTCAGGCCCTTGGTGTAGATGAAGTTGTTGACCCCTTCCAGGAACTCGTCGCCCGCGTCGGGGCTCAGCTTGTAGTAGTCGGAGTTCCAGTTCACGTCCTGGGCAGCGGCCGCGAACTTCTTGTACTTCTCCTCGCTGATGGGGCCGACGTCGTCCTTGGCCATGCTGATGCACTGCTTCCGGAAATTGTCCGGGAACTTGTTCTTGGCGGCCAGGAGCAGACCCTGGGCCGGGGCTTTGAAGTTCCAGCCCTTGCCGCAGAAGGGGTCGAAGGACGCCATGGTCTTGGGTCCCAGGGCCTTGTGCGCTTCCAGAATCTGCAGGGCGGAGATGATCATGTGCGGGGTGGAGGCGTAGTGCCCGGTGTTGTCGTCGATCTGCCGGAGCCGGGATTCGCTGTCCAGGGAGAAGCAGCCGGCGCAGATCACCGCGCCGCCCGCAGTGGCCGTGGAGTGGTGCGCCTCGCCCTTGCGGTGGTAGAAGAAGTAGATCACCCCGTCCTGGTCGATGGAATACGCTCCGGCGTGCATCGCCATGGGCAGCAGGACCAGGCCCTGCTCGGTGTTGGACCACTGGCAAGCCTTCCCGTCCACGAACTCCACGGCCACGTCCTTGCGCTCGTCCGCGGTCATGTACTCGATGCCCACGCCCACGTCCTTGAGGGTGTGGCCGCTCTCCAGGAGCTTGCTCTCCATCCAGAGGATGAAGGGCTCCACCCCCTCGTTGGAGGGCTTGCCCGCCTTGGTGTTCTCCAGACGCTTCTTGCGGGTTTCCTTGATGTACTGGGGGTAGTAGCCGGTATGCACGCAGCTGTCGAAGGACCAGTGGGCCGGGTCCAGCACCTCGGCGTAGTGGCGGGTGGTGACCGACTGGAGCTTCATGCCGTTGGTGGTCAGCCCCGGGGCCATGCTGAGCACCTTGCCCAGGAGCTTCTTGGGGTTGGTCCAGTCCTGCACGTAAAGCAGGAACTGCAAGAGCTTCCCGGCGTTGTCCATGATCTCCACCACCAGCTCGGACAGCTGGAAGTCCTTGGACCCCTTGCTGCCCCCCAGGAGGCTGCCCAGGGTCACGAGGCTGGACGCCAGTTCGTCGCTGATGCCGACGATCATGGTGAGGGCGCCGATGCGGGCCGGGACATGGGCCAGCTTGCCCAGGGGCTGGGCGTGGTAGATCACCAGCTGCGAACGCAGGTCCTTGAACAGGGCCGGAACCTTGCCCTGGAGGAAGGCCTTGCCCGGCTTGGCCTTGGGCTGGCTCTTGAACGGCGAGGCCACGAGCTTCATGGGGTCGAAGCCCTTGAAGGTCTTGGTGAGCGGCAGACCGGCCTTCTCCAGCCGGTCCAGGAACTCCTTCTCGCTCATGAGATTGCCGGGATAGGCGAACTGCATACGGCATCCTGTTTGCTGAACGTGCTAAAATTTTTGCAATTCTATATTGTCCCACCCGGCGGCGCAAGGGAATTGCCCAACCGTGCTCGCCCATCCCGGCACGCTGCTCCGGCATGGCCTTGCCTGGGGCCGGGCGAGCCTGTACTCTGCCATCCGAGAACGTGAGCGGCTCCGCGCCGCCGGAATCCTTGGAGCCGTATGGGAACCCTGTGGACCGTGGCCGTGCCCCTGGGCAACGACCGAGACCTCTCCCCCCGGGCCGCGGAGGTCCTCTCCCGCGCCGGCCTGGTGCTGGCCGAGGACACCCGGCGCGCCGGGCTGCTCCTCTCCCGCCTGGGCATCAAGGGCCAGGGGTTCCTCTCGCTGCACGACCACAACGAGGAGTCCCGCATCGAGCGGGTGCTGGCGCTCCTGGACGCCGGGGCCGAGGTGGCGCTGGTGTCCGACGCCGGCACCCCCCTGCTCTCGGACCCGGGCTTCCGCCTGGCCCGAGCCTGCCGCGCGGCCGGGCACCGGGTGGCCCCGGTTCCTGGCCCCTCGGCCATCACCGCGGCCCTGTCCGCGGCCGGGGTGGCGCCGCAGCCCTTCGCCTTCCTGGGCTTCCTGCCGCGCAAGGCCGGCGAGGCGAGGGGCGTGCTGGAGAGATACGGCCGCCTGGGCTGCACCCTGGTGCTCTTCGAGCGCAAGGACCGGGTGCGCAAGACCCTGGAGGCGGCGGCCGCGGTCCTGGGGCCGCGCGAGTTCTGTCTGGCCCGGGAATTGACCAAGGACCATGAGGAATTTATACTGGGCCGTTTGGACGGACTGGACGGCCTGGACTTCACGGAGCTGGGCGAGTTCACCGTGGTGCTGGGGCCGGCCGAGGTCTCGGCCGCGGCGTCCGAGGACGAACTGGACGCGGTGCTCCGCGAGGAGGCCGCCTCCGGCGGCAAACCCAGGGAGGTGGTGCGCCGGGTGCTGGCACGGGTGACGGGCTGGTCCTCCAAGGCGGTCTACGCGCGGCTCGAGGCCCTGGCGGGCCCGCGGGGTCCGCGGTGAGCCTGGGTGCGCCGGTGAATCCGGGCGCGGCGGGCGTGCCGGTGAAATCGGGGGCGGCAAAGGCCGGCGCCGAGACTGCGGTGCGCTCCCGGCCCCTGGCCTGGCGGACCCTGGCCACCTGCCTGGGGCGGTGCTACCTGGTGGGCTCGGCCTTCAACACCCGGGGCATGCAGAACGTGGGCCTGGCCTACGCCATGGAGCCCGGGATCGCGGCCATCTACGCGGACCCGGCCCGGCTCGCCGAGGCCAGGACGCGCTACGCCCGGCACTACAACACCCACCCGTTCTGGACGCCGATGCTGGTGGGCATCTTCCTGTCCATGGAGACCAAGATCGCCCGCGGCCTGTTCCCGGCCCAGATGATGGACGGGGTGAAGGGCACCACGGTCTACACCCTGTCGGCCATCGGCGACTCCCTGTTCGGCGGCAGCGTCATGGTGCTGTGGTCCATCTGCACCATCATCCTGCTGGCCGCCGGGTGGCCGGGCGCGGCCGTGGCCCTGGGCGTGCTCTGCTTCCTGGGGCTGCAGTGCTTCAAGGCCGCCACCTTCCTCCTGGGCTTCCGGGAGGGGCTCTCCGTCCTGCGCCGCTTCCGGCGCTGGGACCTGATCAACTGGGGCCAGCGCCTCAAGGTGCTGAACGGCGCGCTCCTGGTGCTGTTCTGGACCCTGGCCTGGCCCGGCCCCATCCTGTGGTGGCAGTGGCTCCTGGCCGGCGGCGTGCTGGGCGCCACGGCCTGGGCGGTGAACGCCCTGGGGCTCACCCGCGAACTGGTGGGGGTGATGCTCCTGGCCGGGTACCTGGCCTGGCCGCTTCTCGTGAAACTCTTCGCCCTGGTCGCGCCGTAGGAAGACCGCGCCATGGCGGACAACGACGATATCCCCGAGGGGACCCACGTGACCCAACAGAACCAAACCGACAACGCCGTCAGCGCCCAGGTCAGGGTGGCCAACGAGCTGGGGCTGCACGCCCGGCCCGCGGCCCGGCTGGCCCAGGAGGCGCAGAAGTTCCAGAGCGCCATCGCCTTGGTGATGGACAAGCAGCAGGTGGACGCCAAGAGCATCCTGGACATCCTGACCCTGGCCGCGCCCCGCGGCTGCGGCATCACCATCACGGCCTCGGGCGGCGACGCCCAGGCCGCCGTGGAACGGCTCACCGGCCTGTTCCGCGAACGCTTCGGCGAGGACAAGTAGTGGCGCGCACCATTCTCTCCGGCATCCCGGTCTCCTCGGGCATCGCCATCGGCAAGGCCTTCTTCATGAACCGCCGCCTGGCCGGGGCCCTGCCCCGCCAGAGCATCGCCGCCGAGCTGGTGGGGCCGGAGAAGGCCCGCCTGGCCCAGGCCATGGAGCAGGCCGCCGTCGAACTCTCCGTGGCGCGGGACAAGGTGCCCCCGGAACTGCGCGAGCACGCCCTGATCATCGACTCCCACATCACCATCCTGCGCGACCCCAAGCTCTTGGCCTCGGCCCAGCGCTTCATCGTCGAGATGCACATCAACGCCGAGTGGGCACTGCTCAAGGCGGTCAAGGACCTGGAAACCGCCTTCGCCGCCATCGGCGACGCCTACATCCGCGAGCGCATCCAGGACGTGCGCCTGGTGGCCGACCGGGTCCAGGCCAAGCTCCTGGGCATCGGCTCGGGCATGAAGGCCATCGAGGGGCGGGTCATCCTGCTGGCCTTCGACCTGGCCCCGGCGGACACCGTGGGCCTGCAGGTGGACAAGATCATGGCCCTGTCCACCCGCCAGGGCGGCAAGACCAGCCACACCGGCATCCTGGCCCGCTCCCTGCAGATTCCCGCCATCGTGGGCGTGGACGGCCTGGAGGAGAGCGTCGAGGACAACGATTTCCTCATCGTGGACGCCCTGGGCGGCAAGATCCTGGTGGACCCCTCCGAGGAGGAGTTGGACCACTACTCCAGCCTCAAGTACCAGTTCGAGTCCTACCAGAAGAGCATCATCAAGAACTGCCACCTGCCCGGCGAGACCATCGACGGCTACCGGGTGCAGGTGCACGCCAACATCGAGCTGTTCGAGGAGGTCTCCCAGGTCCTGGACCACGGCGGCGAGGGCATCGGCCTGTACCGCACCGAGTACTCCTACATGAACCGCCCCGAACTCCCCACCGAGGAGGAGCTGGTGGAGGAGTACATGGACCTGGCCTCCATCATGGTCCCGCGCAAGGTCATCTTCCGCACCCTGGACCTGGGCTCGGACAAGTTCCTGAACACCGACGGCGCGCTGGAGGAGCGCAACCCGGCCCTGGGCCTGCGCTCCATCCGCTTCTGCCTGCAGCACGCCGAGATCTTCAAGACCCAGATGCGGGCCATCCTGCGCGCCGCGGTGGTGGGCAACGTGTCCATGATGTACCCCATGATCTCCGGCCTGCGGGAGCTCAGGCAGGCCAACCGCCTGCTCTGGCAGTGCAAGCGCGAGCTGGCCGACGAAGGCGTGACCTTCAACGGCGAGATCCCGGTGGGCATCATGATCGAGCTGCCCTCGGCGGTCATGACCGCGGAGCTGTTGGCCCAGGAGGTGGACTTCTTCTCCATCGGCACCAACGACCTCATCCAGTACTCGCTCGGCATCGACCGCACCAACCGCCTGGTGTCCTACCTGTACCAGCCCCTGCACCCGGCGGTGGTGCGCTCCATCAAGCACGTGGTGGACAGCGCCCACCAGGCCGGCATCGAGGTCTCCCTCTGCGGCGAGGTGGCCTCGGACCCCTTCTGCGTGCCCATCCTGCTCGGCATGCAGATCGACTCCCTGTCCATGAACCCCCAGGCCATCCCGGGCATCAAGCGCATCATCCGCCAGACCACCATGGCCGAGTGCAAGACGCTGCTCCGCGAGGTGCTGGGCTGCCGCACGGTGTCGCGCATCAACCGGCTGGTGCGCGACTCCATCTTCCAGCGCTTCCCCGAGGAGCTGACCTTCTTCTCCTCGCTCATCGAGTCCGACGAGGTCCCGGCGCCCCATGCCTAGGTCCCAGGGCCAGAAGCTCATCGCGCTCAACAAGCAGGCCCGGCGGGAGTACGAACTGCTCGACCTCCTGGAGGCCGGCATCGCGCTCACCGGCTCCGAGGTGAAGAGCCTGCGCGCGGGCAAGGTCAGCCTCAAGGAGGGCTACGTGCGGGTGGCCTCCGGCTCGGCCTGGCTGTGCGGGGTGAACATCGCGCCCTACGAGAACGCCGGCTATGCCCAGCACGAGCCCGACCGCGAGCGCCGGCTGCTCCTGCACGCCGGGGAGATCGCCCTGCTCGCCGCCAAGGTGGAGCAGAAGGGCCTGACCGTCATCCCGGTGCGCATGTACTTCAAGAACAGCCGGGTCAAGATCGAGATCGCCCTGGCCCGCGGCAAGAAGCTCCACGACAAGCGCGAGGACATCAAGGCCCGCATGGTCCAGCGCGACACCGCCCGGGAGCTGGCCCGCTTCAAGTAGTCATTGGCGTTGCCTGCGAAATTGGTGTAGCATGGGCTGAACACCCTGCAAACCAGGCGGCGGGAGCATGGACAACGGGCACCCCCGTTTCTTCAGCCGGACGGGCTTGGCGGCACTGCTCTTCGGGTTGGGCCTGGCGCTCTTCTCGCCGCCCCTGCTGAGCATCCCGGCCGGGAGCGGCCGCGCGGCGTTGTGGCTCTACCTGTTCACGGCCTGGGCGGTGATCATCGCGGTGCTGGCCGGCATGGCCGCGGCCCGCGCCCCGCACCGCGCGCCTCCCGCCCCCACTCCCCCTGCGCGGGGGCGCTCCTGATGTTCGGCAACCTCACGGTCCTGGCCGTGGTCATCGCCTACACCGCGGCCCTGTTCATCCTGGCCCTGTGGGTGGAGAACAGCCGCGCCGGCCGCCGCCTGGCCGACTCCTCCCCGGTGTATGCCCTGTCCCTGGCCGTGTACTGCACCTCCTGGACCTTCTTCGGCTCGGTGGGCAGCGTGGGCACCTCGGGCATGCTCTTTTTGACCATCTACCTGGGACCTACCCTGGCCGCGGTGCTGTGGTGGAGCATCCTGCGCCGCATGGTGCGCATCAAGCACCGCTTCCGGGTCACCTCCATCGCCGACTTCGCGGCCGCGCGCTACGGCAAGGACCCCTGGGTGGGTGCCTTGGCCGCCCTGGCCGCACTCATCGGCTCCACCCCCTACATCGCCCTGCAAGTCAAGTCCGTGGGCGCCACCTTCGCCATCATCGGCCGGCCCACGGGCCCGGCCGGGGCTTGGGTGGCCGAGCACTCCGGCCTGCTCTTCGCGGCCCTGCTTACCGGCTTCACCATCGTGTTCGGCGCGCGCCGGGTGGACCCTACCGAGCGCCACCCCGGCATCGTGGTGGCGGTGGCCGCCGAATCCCTGGTCAAGCTGGTGGCCTTCCTGGCCTGCGGCCTGTGCGTGATCCTCTATGACAGCCAGGGCTTCACCGGCCTGCTGGAGGGCTTCGCGGCCGGCGACCCCCGGTTCCCGGGCCTGGGCACCCTGGCCGGGGACCTGGCCCACCCCTACGCCCTGTGGTCCACCTCCCTGCTCCTGGCCGCCTCGGCCATCCTCTTCCTGCCCCGCCAATTCCACCTGGCGGTCATCGAGAACCCCAACGAGGACCACATCCGCACGGCCATGTGGCTGGTGCCCCTGTACCTGCTGCTCATCAACCTCTTCGTGGTGCCCATCGCGGTGGCCGGGATTCAGGCCGGCATCCCGCCCAACCGGGCGGACACCACGGTGCTGCTCCTGCCCATGCTGCACGGCCGCGCCTGGCTGGCTCTCCTGGTGTTCATCGGCGGCTTCTCCGCGGCCACCGGCATGATCATGATCTCGGCCATGACCGCCTCCACCATGCTGGTGAACCACCTGGTCCTGCCCCTGGCCGGGGTGTTCCGGCCCCTGGGCTTTTTGCGCCGGCACGGCCTGCACTGCCGCTGGGTGGGCGTGGCCGCGGCCATCCTCCTGGGCTACAGCTTCGACCGCCTGGTGGGCGAGTCCTACGCCCTCCTGAACATGGGGGTGATCTCCTTCGCCGCGGCCATCCAGTTCGCCCCGGCCATCCTGGGCGGGCTGTTCTGGGCCGGGGCCAACCGGGGCGGGGCGCTCCTAGGCATGGGCGCGGGCCTGGGGGTGTGGGCCTGGACCCTCTTGGTCCCTTCCCTGGCCAAGAGCGGCTGGATCGGGCCGGATCTCCTGGAGCACGGCCCACTTAGCCTCTCCCTGCTGCGGCCCGAGAGCCTGCTCGGGCTCACCGGCCTGGACCCCCTGACCCACTCGGTGTTCTGGTCGCTCCTGGCCAACGTGGGCCTGTTCGTGCTGGGCTCCCTGGCCTTCCGCCAGGAACCGGCCGAGGCCGCCCAGGCCCGCACCTACGTGAACATCCTGGCCGCGGACCCGGTGTCCCGCGCCAGCCTGGGCGAGGCCAGCATCCCCCTGGCCGCCAAGGCCGCGGTGCTGAGCCAGGCCCTGCTCCCCTTCTACGGACGCCGCCAGGCCGCGGCCATCCTGGACAGCTGCCTGCGCCGGGCCGGCCTGGCCGGCCGGGAGCGCATCACCCTGCACGAGCTCTCGGAACTGCGCGCCGAGGCGGAACACCAGCTGTCCGGCGCGGTGGGCTCCTCGGTGGCGCACGGGGCGCTCTCGGCCGCGGGCGTCTTCACCCCGGAGGAGACCGCCCAGCTCAGCCGCCTCTACGCCGACATCCTGGCCGACCTGAACCTGCCGCCCGAGGAGCTGCGCCGCCGCATCGACTACTACCAGGAGCGCGAGGCCCTCATCGCCCGCCACGCCGCCGAGCTGGAGCGCACCGTGGAGGTCCGCACCAGCGACCTGGCGGCCAAGGCCCGGGAGCTGGCCCACAAGGCCCATGAGCTGGAGGAGGCCAACATCCGCCTGCGCGAGCTGGACCGCATGAAGAGCGCCTTCCTCTCCTCGGTCTCGCACGAACTGCGCACCCCGCTCACCTCGGTGCTGGGCTTCGCCAAGCTCATCCGCAAGGACCTGGGCCAGGTGTTCCCGGTCCTGGCCCGGGAGCACCCGGACCTGTCCCTCCGCGGCGAACGCGCCCTCACCAACCTGGAGATCATCACCGACGAGGGCGAGCGCCTCACCCGGCTCATCAACGACGTGCTCGACCTCACCCGCATCGAGGACGGCCGCATGGTCTGGCGCGACCAGGACGTGTACCTGGGACCGCTCCTGGAGCGGGCGGTGCACGCGGTCAGCGGCCAGTTCGCGGCCAACCCCGCGGTGCGCCTGGTAACCGAACTGCCCGCCCAGCTGCCCATGGTCCACCTGGACCCCGACCACCTGCTCCAGGTGCTCCTGAACATCCTGGGCAACGCCGGCAAATTCACCCGGGCCGGCGAGGTGCGGCTCTCGGCCGGCCCGCTCCCGGACGGCGGCTGGCGCATCACCGTGGCCGACACCGGCCCGGGCATCGCGCCCGAGGATCTGCCCCGCATCTTCGAGGCCTTCTACCAGGCCACCCGCGACACCCTGGTGGACAAGCCCAAGGGCACCGGCCTGGGCCTGTCCATCTGCCGCCGCATCCTGGACCATTACGGCGGGAGCATCAACGTGGAGTCCCAGTTGGGCCGCGGCGCGGCCTTCCTGGGGGACCTCCCGGCCCAGCTGGTGCTCGGCCGGCCCGCGGCCGCAGGCGCGGCCCCGGCCCGGAAGCGCGACATGGC
>JAEXTU010000382.1 GCA_023453335.1 Pseudomonadota bacterium
CCGCGCGTGGCCCGGGCCGCCGTGGGGGCGGCCAACGGCATGGTCCTGTTCCTGGTGGCCGGCGTGCTCATGACCACCGACAACCCGCTCTTGGTCTTCTGGACTGCGGCCCTGTTCCTGGTCCATGCCGGCCTGCGCCGGACCCCGGGCCGGGGGCTGCTGGTCGGCCTGGCCCTGTGCGTGGCCCTGGGAACCCTGGCCAAGTACATGATGCTGGCCATGGTCCCCGTGGCGCTGTTGGCCGCCTGGCTCCTGCACCGGGCCGGGCTCCTGGCCCCCGGCGCCCTGCGTCGGGTGCTGGCCGCCCTGGTGGTAGGCTCTCTGCTGGGCCTGGCTCCGGTCCTCGTCTGGAACGTGCAGCACCACTGGGTGGGCTACCGCCACGTGGCCACCCTGGCCGGGGTGCAGGGCGAGGCCGCCCGCACCTTCCTGCGCCTGGACCGCCTGCCCGAGTACCTGGGCAGCCAGGTGGGCCTGCTCACCCCCTGGTGGACGGCCTTCCTGCTCTGGGGCGGCTGGCGCGCCTGGCGGGTGGCCTGGCGGGGCGGGGAGGAAGGGGCGTTCCTGGACCGCGGCCAGGCGGCGGTGCTCTGCGCCGGGTTCTGGCCCCTGTGGCTGGGGGTGCTCCTCTGGAGCCTGCACGCCAAGATCCAGCCCAACTGGCCGGCGGTCTCCTACGCCGCGGGCGCGGCCCTGGCCGGCGCCGCCTTCCTGGACCTGGCCCGGCGGCGCGGGGTGCGCTCGGCCCGGGTTTGGGCCTGGCCTCTTGCGTCGCTGCTCATCTTCGGAGCGGCCCATGCCCACGACTGGCTGCCCATCCCCTATCACGCCGAGGTCCGGGTTCCGTCCCTGGCCGAGCCGGTGGTGGTGGAGAACCCGGCGGTGCGGCTCAAGGGCTGGAGCCACCTGGGCGCGGAGGTGGAGCGGCTGCGCATGACCGCCTTCGCCGACCCGGACAAGGTGTTCGTCTTCGCCGGCAACTACGACCTCACCGCGGCCCTGGCCTTCCACACCCCGGGCCATCCCCGCACCTATTGCGTGAACGTGGGGCGCAGGTATAACCAGTACGACCTGTGGCCCGGCCCCCAGGACAAGGTGGGCTGGGACGCCATCTACGTGCGCCAGAAGTTCAAGGACCTCATCGAGCCCCAGGTGGCCGAGTTGTTCGAGCGCACCGTGCAGATTCATTTCCAGACCGTGCATGAGGGGCGGCCGGCGCGGCAGTTCACCATCTACCTCTGCTACGGGTTCACCGGGCAGTGGCCGCAGAGACTGGGATCGGGATACTAGGATGAACGACCCGCATGTCTGCGCAGTCTGCGCCGCAGCCGGCCCCACCTGCTGCGTGCTCGCCCCGGGCCAGGAGGAATACTGCTTTCCCCTGTCCGAGATCGAGCGCCACCGCATCCTGGAGACCGGCGCGGACACGGGGTTCTTTGCCCAGTCGCCCAATTCCGCGGCCTTCCTGGACACCCTGCGCACGCTTTTCCCCGGGGAGGAGGAGCGCCTGGCCGCGCTGTTCCCGGCCCGAGGCAGCCACTTTCGCCTGGCCACCCATCCGGACGGCCGCTGCAAGCTCCTGGGGCCGCAGGGCTGCACCCTGCCCCGAGAGGCCCGTCCCTATTACTGCCGCCTCTTCCCGCTCTGGCCGGAGCGCAGCCAGGTCATGGTCTTCGGGGCCAACTGCTGCCTGGCCCGCCAGGAGGCCCGCGGCCTGTCCGCCTTGCTCCGGCTCCTGGGCGAGTCCCAGGCCAACCTGCGCCATATGTTCGGGCGGCTCCGCCTGGCCTGGGGCCTCGCGCCCAAGGACGGCGACGCCCTCTTCAAGGACATCCTGAACCGGAAATGCTCATGAAACGCTACTTCTTCTGGATCGTGGTCAGCCTCCTCGGCATGGCCATCCTCGGCACTGGCGCGGTGGCCGGCCTCATCTGGTGGGCCTCCCAGGAACTGCCCGGGTTCACCAAGATCACGGATTATACCCCCTCCCTGGTGACCACGGTCACCGCCCGGGACGGCCGGGTCCTGGGCTATTTCTACCGGGAACTGCGCTTCCTGGTGACCCAGGACCAGATGTCGCCCTTCCTGCCCAAGGCCTTCCTGGCCGCGGAGGACGACCGCTTCTACCAGCACGAGGGCGTGGACCTGGCGGCCATCGTGCGGGCCTTCGTCAAGAACCTCCAGGCCGGGCACAAGGTGCAGGGCGGCTCCACCATCACCCAGCAGGTCATCAAGCAGCTCTTGCTCTCCCCGGAGAAGAGCTACACCCGCAAGCTCAAGGAGGCCATCCTGGCCTACCGGCTGGAGAAGAATCTGGCCAAGGATGAGATCCTCACCATCTACCTGAACCAGATCTTCTTCGGGTCCCACGCCTACGGGGTGGAGGCCGCAGCCCGGGTCTATTTCGGGACCCACGCCAGGGACCTCACCCCGGCCCAGTGCGCGCTCCTGGCTAGCCTGCCCCAGGCCCCCACCCGCTACAACCCCTTCCGCAACCCGGAGGAGGCCGTCGCCCGCCAGCACTGGGTCCTGGGCCGCATGCAGGAGGTGGGCTACCTGACCAAGGAGCAGTACGACAAGGCCGTGGCCGAGAAGCTCAGCTTCAAGAGCATGGAGGACCCCTCCTGGCAGCAGGGGGCCTACTACCTGGAGGAGGTGCGCCGCCGGCTCATCGAGCGCTTTGGCGAGGACATGGTGTACAACGCCGGCTTGCACGTCTCCGTCGCGGTGGACCTGGACCACCAGGTGGCGGCGGAAGCCGCCTTGCGCAAGGGCCTGGTGGCCGCGGCCAAACGCCGCGGCTGGGACGGGCCGGTGCAGAATCTCAAGGCCTCGGATTTCAAGGACTTCCTGACTGACCATCCCTATGCCCCCGAGGGCCTGAGTCCCGGGGAGTGGGTGCTCGGCCTGGTCACCGCGGTGGAGCAGGGCCACGCCAAGGTCTCCTTCGGCACCCTGCGCGGGGCCATCGAGGTCAAGGACATGTCCTGGGCCCGCACCCCGGACCCCTCCCGCGCCCCCGAGGAGGTCAGGGCGGTGTCCGACGCGCGCACCGTGCTCAAGGTGGGCGACGTGGTGCACGCCTCGGTCAAGGAGGCGCCCAAGGACCCCAAGGCCGAGTGGAGGCTGGCCCTGGAGCGGGAGCCCTCGGTGGAGGGGGCCATCGTGTCCCTGGACCCGGCCACCGGCGACGTGCTGGCCCTGTCCGGGGGGTACTCCTTTGCCCGCAGCCAGTTCAACCGAGCCACCCAGGCCCGCCGCCAGCCCGGCTCGGGCTTCAAGCCCATCGTGTATTCCGCGGCCATGGACAACGGGCTCACCGCGGCCTCCATGGTCCTGGACGCGCCCATCGTCTACACCGACTTCGACAACGACCGCATCTGGAAGCCGGAGAACTACTCCGGGGTGTTCTACGGGCCCACCCTGCTGCGCACCGCCCTGGCCAAGTCCCGCAACCTGGTGACCATCCGGGTGGCGCAGCAGATCGGCATCCGGACCATCATCGAGCGCGCCCGTGCCCTGGGCCTGGAGAGCGAGTTCCCGGAGAACCTCTCGGTGGCCCTGGGCTCCTCGCCTGTGAGCCTCATCAACCTCTGCCAGGCCTACACCGCCTTTGCCCGGGACGGCTCCTACGTGAAGCCGCGCCTGGTGCTGGAGGTCAAGAGCGCCTGGGGCCAGGAGCTGTTCAAGTCCGAGGTGCAGGCCGTGCCGGCCATCAGCCCGCAGACCGCCTACCTCATCGCCACCCTGCTCAAGGAGGTGGTCAACGACGGCACCGCCACCCGGGCCAAGTCCCTGGGCCGGCCCATCGCGGGCAAGACCGGCACCTCCAACGACGAGCAGGACGCCTGGTTCACCGGCTTCGCCCCCTACCTGCTCACCGGGGTCTACGTGGGCTTCGACCAGGTGACGCCCATGGGCAAGTTCGAGACCGGCTCCCGCGCCGCGCTGCCCATCTGGCTGGACTACCGCAAGGCGGTGGAGGACCGCTATCCCGTGACCGACTTCACCCAGCCCCCGGGCATCGTGGTGGCCCGGGTGGACGCTTCCACCGGCATGCTGGCCGGCCCCAATTCGCAGGAGACCTACTTCTTGCCCTTCAAGGACGGCACCCAGCCCACCGAGACCGCCACCGCCGGAGGCGGCAGCCCGGCGGGTAAGGCCGAGGACCTGCTCAAGCAGGTCTATTAGCAGTCTCC
>JAEXTU010000048.1 GCA_023453335.1 Pseudomonadota bacterium
CTCCTGCTCCACGTCGTACATGGGGCGGGATTCCCGGCGGACCTTGGCGACGACTTCCCCATACTCCCCAGGCAGGTTGGCGGCCAGGATGAGCTTGCCCATGTCGTGCAGCAGGCCGGCGGTCCGGTATTCCTCCCGGACCTCCCCGGGCAACCCTTCCATCGCCGCGATCCTCTCCGCAGCGCAGGAGGTGCGCAGGCTGTGCTCCATGAGCCGGCGCAAGGAGTAGCTCGGGATCGCCACATCGCAGGAATCGAACGTGGCGAAAGCCAGGATCAAGCTTTGCAGGTAGCTGGTTCCCACCAGGTTCACGGCCTGCACCGGGTTCACGATCTTGCGGGTCATCCCGAAAAAAGGCGAGTTCACCAGCTTGAGCAGCCGGGCGGTCATGGCTACGTCCTGACCGATGATGGCCCCAAGCTTCTCGATGGACGGCTGTTCCCTGGCCAGTTCCTGGGAGACCCGCCGGTAGAGTTCGGGCAAGGTCGGAAGCCGACGGATGCCGCCGACCAGGGAACGCAGGCCGGTGCTGTGTAGGAGGCTCCGGGACCTCAGGGCGTTGTCGATGGTGGAGACCAGCAGGTCCTTGGGGCAGGGTTTGGACAGAAACTGATGGGAGGGCGGGAACGCCCTGCCCAGGAACTCCTTTTCCGCGTATCCCGAGAGCACCAGCCGGACGGTCTCCGGATGGCGCTGCTGGACCTCGTGCAGCAGTTCGGCCCCGTCCATCCCGGGCATGCGCATGTCGGTGACGATGACGTCCGCCGGGTCCTCGGCCATGATGCCCAAGGCCTCCGGTCCACTCTCGGCGAAGTGCATGCGCCACGCCCTATGCTTGTCGGCGAGCATCCGGCGCAGGCCGTCGAGAACCTTGCGCTCATCGTCCACGAACAGGACATGGAATCTCATTGTGTCGATTGCTCCTGGGTCTGCTTGAGTGGCAGGCGCACGAAGAAGGTGGTTCCCTGTCCCTCTTCGGTCTCGAAGGTGATGCTCCCGTGGTGTTTCTCCGCCACCACGGTGCGGGCGATGGCCAGGCCCTGGCCCGTGCCCTTGCCCACCTCCTTGGTGGTGAAGAACGGGTCGAATATCCGGGGCCGGATGGCGGCGGGAATGCCGGTTCCCGTATCCTGCACCGCTATGACCGCCCAGCCGTCCTCGGTCCGGGTGCGCACGGTGATGAGCCCCTTTCCGTTCCCCGGGCGGTCCGGGACCGCGGCGATGGCGTGGGCCGCGTTCACGATGAGGTTCAGCACCACCTGGTTGATGTCCGAGAGAACGCAGGGCACCGGGGGCAGTGCAGGGTCCAGCTCGGTGGCCACCTCGGCCACGTACTTCCATTCGTTCCGGGCCACCACGATGGTGCTGCGCACGGCATCGTTGATATCCGCCGGCTGTATGGCGTCATGTCCCGGATGGGCGAACCGCTTGACCGAATCCACGATGAGGGAGATGCGCTGCAATCCGTCGCCAGCGTCGTTGAACGCTCCCGGGATGTCCGCCAGGATCGCCTCGGCTTGACGCTCCTCCTTGGCGTTGTCTACTCGATGCACGGCCGCGCCCAATGACGGGATCGCTCGCGCTTCCTGAAGCAGGGACTCGTATTCCTGCACCACGGCCAACAGGTCGTCGAACGCCCCGCGCAGAAACTGGGTATTGTTGTCCACGTACTGGGCCGGGGTGTTGATCTCGTGGGCGATGCCCGAAGCCAGCTGGCCGATGGCCTCCAGCCGCTGGGCCTGGATGAGCTGAAGCTGGAGCAGACGCTCCTTGGACAGGTCGTTGATCAGGGCCATGGAGCCCACGATCTCCCCCTGCTCGTTGCGCACCGGCCGGCCGGAGAGGCTGACGAACACCCGGCGGCCATCCTTATGGAGGAACTCCATGGTGAGATGGTGGCTCACACCCTGCCTGCTTTCCGAAAGCTTCTGGTCAAGATCGCGCGCCTCGTCCCCGGCCACGTACCCCCGCGCCTCCTGGCCCAGCATTTCCCGGGGTTCGTACCCCAGCATCTGGGCCATGCTCTTGTTGATGAACGTGGTCTTTCCTTCCCGGTCCACCACCCACAACCCCTCGGAAAGATTGTCGATGAGTTCGAAATAGCGCCGCTCGTTGTAGCGCAGGGTCCGGCCCAATCGCGCCGACTCGATGGCGTTGGCCAGGATCCGGGCAAAGGTTTCGATGAGCGAGACATCCTCCACGGGCCATTCCCGGCGTTCGCGCACGGCCATGAAGGCCAGGCAGCCGGAGAGCGCCTCGCCCTTGGCCAGGGGCACCACGAGCAGGGACCGGACGCCCCGCCTGGCGAGGATGTCCCGTTCCGCGGCGGCCTCGGGCGGCATGTCCTCGATCCCTTGCAGCAGGATGTTCTCCAGGTTGCGCAGCCGGGACACGATCCAGGGATGAGTCTGCTCGGTCGAACCCGTGCAGATGGCTTCCCCAGGCTCCCCGGCGACGTTCCATGAAACCTGGCAGGGTGCCTCGGAACCCAGGGTGCAGACCTGGGCCAAATCCGCGCCGATGGCCCCGGCGACGATCCCCAGCAGCGGCGGGAGGTCCCTGTCCATCTCCTCGAACAGCATTCCCACAAGCTGGCCGGACACGCCGGCCAAGACCTGCTCCAGCTCCAGACGCCGGCGCAAGGCGTCCTCGGCCCGCTTGCGCTGGGTGATGTCCTGGAACATGGCCACGAAACGGTCCGGCCCCAGACGGGAGGCGGACACATGGAAGTGCTTGCCCAACTGCGGCATGAGGGTTTCGAAGCTGACCGGGGCCCAGGTCTCCAGTACGCGGGAGTATTGCTCCAGATCAGGAGGCTCGGACAAGCCGAACAACTCCCTCACCAACGCCCCGATGGCGCGCTCCCGGGGCAGGTCCAGGATGCCTGTGAAGGCGGGGTTCACGTCCACGATGCGGTAGTCGGCCATCTCTCCCGCCTCGTCGCGCACCGCGTCCAGGATGCACGCCCCCTCGGCCATGGACTCGAACAGGGCGCGGTGCCTCTCCTCGCTCTCCCGTAGCGCCGCCTCGATCCGCTTGCGGTCGGATATGTCGTGGACGATGGAATGGAGGATGTCCCGGCCCTTCATCTCGAACTTGCTGGTGAACACCGCCACGTCGCGGATCGAGCCGTCGGCCCGGCGGTGGCGGAACTCGAAGTAGACCCGCTCGTTGGCCCTGACCTCCTCCATCTCCTGTTTCACCACTTCCGGAGGCAGGGTATTGATGTCCTGAATCCGCATGGTGCGGAGCTGGGTGCGAGGCCACCCGTAGAACTCCTCCGCCGCCCGGTTGGCGTCGAGGATGGCGCCGGTGTCGGGATCGAGGATGAGCTTGACCGCGGCATGGCGCTCGAACAGGTTGCGGAAGAGCTCCTCGCTCTGGCGCAGCGCCTCCTCGGCCTGTTTCTTTTCGGTGACGTCCTCGAACACGCCCAGGACGCCGCGCACGGTGCTCTCCGCGTCCAGCAGGGGCATCTTCGTCGTGTCGATCCAGAGACGGCTCCCGTCCGCCTGCTGCAACGGCTCCAGGATGTGCAGCTTGGGTCGTTTGCTGGCCATGACCTCCGCGTCGTCCGCGCGGTAGGCCTCCGCCTCTGCCCTGGGCACGGGGAGGTCGTAGTCGGTCCTGCCCACGAGATCTTCCGGGCTCGCAAAGCCGACGATCCTCGCGAAGACCTCGTTGCAACCGAGAAAGACGCTGTCGGCGTCCTTCCAGAAGATGGCCTGCGGGACGGAATCCAGGATCTGCCGAAGCATCGCCCGGCTCTCCCGCAATTCGAGCTCGGCCTGCCTGCGCTCGGCCTCCGTCCTCTCCTGCGCCAGCCGAGCCTGGAGTACCGGGGCGATGTGGCGGCAGGCATCCTCCACGATCTCCATCTCGTTGTCGGTGTACCCTCCTGGCCGGTTGGCGAGGACCACAAGGCCGATCACCTCGCGCTGGAAGACGATCGGTGCGGCAAGGGCGGAGGACAGGGGAACGTGCCCTTCCGGCACGGCGCAGGGGGAGTTCTTCACCTGCAGACGTCCTTCCCGGAGGGCCTGGCTCCAGAGCCCGTGCCGCCAGGATTCCTTCGGGAAACGGTGGGTCTTGCCCGGTACCTGGCATTCCTTCCACACCTCGTCGGTCATGGAGGGCGCCACCAGCTCACCCGTCTCGTTCAGGTAGCCGAATGCCCCGTATTTGCTGGACGTGGTTTCCAGAAGCACGTGCAGCACGCGAGAATAGATCTCGTCGCCGGGAACCGTAAGGAACACGCTCGCCATCCGGTTCTGGATGGCCATCATATCGTAGGCAGATTTGAGACGTCTTTCCGCCTCCATCCGGACCCTGATTTCCTGCTCCAGGCTTGCCGCCTTGTCCTCGGCGATTCGGGTCCGTTCCTGAACCCGCTGCTCCAGTTGGGCATTGAGCCGCTTCAGTTCCTCCTCCGCCTGGTGCCGGTCGGTGATGTCGCTGCCCACGGCCTGGAATTCGACGAGGTTGCCGGCGGCGTCGAAGAATCCCCGGTCGGTCCAGCGATGCCAGCGCACGCCGCCATCCGCCGCCGTGGCGGCATGCTCCACGACGCACATGGACGATTGCGGCGTAATGGCGCGCAGGTGATCGAGCAATGAAGCACGCTGGCTCTCGGGGATGAACGGCAGGAAGGACCTGCCCAGGAGCTGGGTTTCGGACTTCCCACTGAAACGGCAATACGCCTGGTTCACAAAGGTCAGGACACAGTCCGGGGTGAACCGGCAGACCATCTCGGTCTGGTCCTCCACGATGGCCCGGTAGTATTGCGCTCCCTTGCGCAGGGCCTCCTCCAGCGCCGCCCGCTGCGCAATCTCCCGCTCCAGTTGCTGGTTCGCAGCCTTCAGCTGCCGCATCCGCTGGCGGGCCGCCTCGGACAACCGCTCCTTCTTCTCGATCAAGAGGCTCTCGGCAGTCCGCCGGGCCGTGATGTCCTCAAGCGTCACGACCACCCCGGCGAACTTGCTGCTGAAATCGAGTTGCCTTCCCAGGGAGACGAGGTAGAAGCGCTCCTCGTCCCCCAGGCGGATCGCCCGCTCCACTCGTGCCTGCTCGCCGGCCTGGCCGCAGAAGCCCAGGATGTCCGCGGCCAGGTCGGGCAGAATCTCGGAAACGGATATCTCGGTTTTCTCGGCGTCCGGACCGATCGCCGCGGACTTCTCCAGATAGTACTCCAGGCCCGGGGACGTGTTCCGCCGCAGCCACCGGGTCGCCGCATGGTTCTCCTGCACCAGCCGTCCCGCGGTGTCGAACAGGAACACGGGCAGGGCCAGGGATTCGAACACGGTGAGATACTTGTTCTTCTCGTTGGTCAGGCTCCGGTTGGCCTCCTGCAGCTGATGGAGCAGATCGTCCCTTTCGCAGGCGCTCCACTCCAGGGCCACGCCGATCTCCACCCGGTCGAAGAAGCGGGCCACGATGCCCCGGGCCTTCCGGCCGCCGGCGCGGGAGACCTTCTCGGCCACCAGGTCCAGGTAGGTCTGGCGGTAGTACTTGAGCAACCCCAGGAACATGACCAGGCTGATGCCCCGCTCCCGGTGGAGTTTGGCCTCCTTGATGGCGAATGCAGCGGCAGGGTCCGCCTGGAACGTGTCGTCCGGCCCGAAATCGAGAGGTTGGGATGACTGGTTCATGGACTGCGCCAGGGCCTCGGAAAGCCCGACGATGGAAATTTTCCAGGCGGAGACGAGGGTTGAGGTGTAGCGCGTGTATCCCTGGGCCAGGGCGTAATCCCGGACCCGCTCCATGAGCCAGTCCTCATTCTCCAGAAGCGCCTTGCGCAGGGCTTTCATGGCTTGCCTCAATTGAATATCCATGCAGACGACACCCGCATCGAACGTGTTACCCTATTTCGGTAAGCCAAGGCAACGCCGGAGGCAAAGAGTTGGACCACCCGGCCGCAGGAATGCGCACCGATGCGGAATTCCAGGACCGGGGGCGGCTCAGCGCAGGCCCAGACGGACCACCCCCCCGCCCTCCTTGGCCAGGACCGGGGCGCGAAGGAAGACCCGCTCGGACGGGACCCCGACGGCCAGGAGGAAATCGCGCACCCCATCGGCCCGGGCCGCGGCCAGGTCCAGGAGTTCCTGGTCTCCCGCGCCGACGGTGCCGCGGAGCATGCGCTCCATCTCCTCCCGGGGCTGTTTGGTGGCCAGGCCCAGGAAATTGCGGGGCTTGGACATGGGCTCGGCCTCATAGGCCTCGGTGAGCCAGCGCTCGTCCTCCTCCGGGGCGATCTGCACCTCTTCCGGCCGGTCCGGCCCGGTGCGGCGGCGCTTGAGGTCCCGGAACTTGCGCACCTTGAGCTTGGCCAGGATCAGGGCCTCCTTGAGCGCCGGCCCGTCGGCCTCGGCCTGGGCCACCCCGGCCGCAGTGACCTCCTGGCGGGGCCGTTCGGCCATGGCCCGGGCCATGGCGGTGAGCGCTTCCCGGGCGTCCAGGTCCAGGTCGGCCGAGCCCGGGACGAAGTGCACCACCCCGCCCTTCAGGCTGCGCTCGCCCACCAGGGAGAAGATGCTGCCCAGGAAGGAGAACGGCGCGGTCACCAGCTTGCCCACCATGCCGGCCATGGCGCTGGCGATGACCTTGCCCAGGCTGAACTGGGGGTCGTCCAGCCGGCCGGAGATGGGGATGTCCAGGGTGAGGTTGCCCGCGGAGTCGGCCAGCAGAGACATGGCGGTGGTGATGGGCACCGCCGGGTCCTTGATGGACTCGTCCCGCGGCCCCAGCTCCAGCCCGCGCACCAGGATCCGGTCCTCGCCGGAGAGCCCGTCCCCGGAGACGGTGAGCCGCAGGTCGGTGTCCAGCTTGCCGGTGTCCGCGGGGTAGGCGGTGAACTTGACCAGGTAGGGGTTGAGCGGGGCCAGGTCCAGGCCCTGGAGCGAGAGCGTGCCGGAGATGTCCAGGCCGTCCGGGCCCGGGGCCAGTTCGCCGGACAGGCGCAGGTGGGCGTGTTGCTCCAGGGTGGCGTTCAGGGACAGGGAGCCGCGCACCCCGGCCTCGCCCCGGGCCGTGGACAGGTCCTGGCCCAGGCCGCTCAGCCGGCCCAGGTGCAGGTTCACCGCGGGGCGGACCGTGGCGTCGCGGAAGCCCACCGCGCCGCCGAAGACCTTCACCTGGTCCAGGCGCAGGGTGAAGGCGTCGCCGGCGTCCGTGGCCGCGACTTGGCCCTCCCTTTCGCTCCGGTAGGCCGCCAGGGCGCGGGAGAGGCTGAAGC
>JAEXTU010000162.1 GCA_023453335.1 Pseudomonadota bacterium
AGCGAGGAGAAGAGGATCACCGGAAGCTCCCGGAGCACGGGGTCTTCCTTGACCTTGCGGGTCAGGGTGTAGCCGTCCATCCGGGGCATCTCCACGTCGGAAACCAGCACGTCCAGGAGGTCGCCGACCCGGCCACCGGCCGCCGCAGCCTGGGCCTTGAGAGCCATGAGCTTCCTGAGCGCGTCCTCGCCGTCCCCGGCGGTGACCACCGTGAACCCGTCCGCCTCCAGGTTGCGCACCATCATGCCCCGGATGGAGGAGGAGTCGTCGGCCACCATGGCCCGCCGCGGCCGGTCGTCGCCCGACTCGGCGCGCACGGGCGGGGGCGGGGCAGCCTGGCCCATCTCGCCGAGCATCCGCTCCAGGTCCAGGAGTTGGATGAACCTGCCGTCCACCTTGGCCAGGGCGGTGATGCAGCCGCCCTCCTGGCCGGCGATGGCCGAGCCGGGCGGCTCCACGTCGCCCCAGTTCACCCGGTGGATCTGGGTCACGCCGGAAACCAGGAACCCGGTCACGGTCTTGTTGATCTCGGTGACCATGACCACGTCGTGGGCATGGGCCTGGCGGTCCAGGCGGAGCCAGACGGACAGGTCCAGCACCGGCAGGGCCGAGCCGCGCAGGGACATGACCCCCATGGAGCAGGGGTTGGGCGCGGAGGGGATGGGTTTCAGGCCCGGGCTCTCCAGTATCTCCAGCACTTTGGCCACGTTGATGCCGAAGTCGTGCCGGCTGGCGTCCGTGGTGTTGATGAAGAACTCCAGGATCTCCATCTCGTTGGTCCCGGACTCCAGAAGAATCTGCTGGCCAGCTCCCATGGCAGGGCCCTCCCGCGTTGGTGGCGTTGTGTACCGCCATGAATTGATTACATATGCAAGTCATAGCTATATGATAGTTTTACAATTTCATGGCGAGGCTACACGAGTAGACATGGTTTTGGCAAGATGCTTTGCAATTGTGTTGAACATATAATCAGTTTTTTGTCCGACGAATGTCAGCACCTCCGTGGACCGGGACAAGGTGATCAGCGTCACCACCCTGAGCCTCGCCGAGGAATAACCTTCCGACCCCTGCCCCCGGCACCCGCCCGACGCCGGGGGCAGTGCCCCCACTGGGGAGCCGCGTGCATTTCCCGGGCGTCACCCTCCTGTCACACGCCCCTGGTAGACTCTCCGACAGTGCCCCAACCGGTCTGTTTTCGGAGGCTCCGCCATGTCCCTACGCTCCACGCAGTTCGAACTCCTGCACCTGGTCCACGCCTTCAGCCGGCTCGCCCATTACCAAGGCGTCATGCCCCGCAGGCTCCTGGCCCTGGACCTGGACCTGGTGGACGAGATGGTCCGCAACAAACTCCTGGAGACCAGGACGGTCCGCTGCGGCCGGGCCGCGGTGCCCCAGGAGGGCGTGGTCCTGACCCGCATCGGTCGCCGGCTGGTGGAGATATCCAACTAGGCGGAGCCGGTCCCGGCTCGCAACGAAAAGACGCCGGGGGCCGCATGCGGCCTCCGGCGTCGGATCGGGCGGGCAGGGCGTCCCTACTTGGACTTGCTGGGCTTCTCCTTCTCCTCGCGGATATCCATCATTCCCTTGGCCAGGCTGCGCACATGGCGCTCCCGGGCCAGCTTGACGTCCAGCAGCTTGTCCGAGTGCATCACCAGCCGTTCATGGGTTCCGGTCACCAGCACGAGCTTGTACACGGTGGTCTCCTTCTGAGTGGCATGTCGCGCCCGCAGCGCGGGATAGGTTCAAGCCGAAGGCCCGGTCCGGGCCGATTCCAAATCTTGTTCCCTGTCCGGGAAAAAGGCAAGCCCTGCCGGAAAATCAGTACAGGCCGTGCAGCGGCCCGCCCGGCGCGGCCAGGGCGTCCACCCGGCGCTCCACCTCGGGATCGGGCGTGAGGGCCGGGGCGTGGTGGGCCTTGAGCCGGGCGTCCAGCACCAGGCAGATGGGGAACACCCAGTGCTTGGCGTGGGCATGCGCCCCCGGGCCGTAGGAGTCGGTGGCCGGGTCCGAGCGGGTGAACGTGACCCACAGGAAATTGTTCCAGTTCGCGGCGGTGAACTCGGCATCGTCGGCCACCACCACCAGGGGGAAGGCGTCCAGGCCCGCGGTCCCCTCCAGGCAGCGGCACAAGTCCTCCATGAGCGGGTCGGTCTGGTCCCGGCCCCGGCCGTGCGGCGGGCCGGCCAGCACCAGGATGCCCGGGGCGAAGACCCGGGCCGCGCCGAAGCCCGGGGGCAGGGCAGGCAGGGCGGGCAGCTGCGTCCCCAGGCTGCGCCGGGGCCGTCCGGCCGCGGCCAGCACCGCCTTGGAGCCCTGGTTCAGGCTGATGCCCGAGTAGTCCAGGGTGTCCATGGTGGTGCGGGTCAGGAAATGCACGTCGCGGCTCAGGTCGATGCGCTCCAGCAGGTGGCGGAAGAAGGCCGGCGCGTCGTGGGCCGAGAGCGCGGGGTCGTCCTCCCGGGCCGCGACGCACACGTACTTGGACAGGGCGGTCTGGGTGGAGCCGAGCAGGGCCATGGCGTTGGTGAGCAGCTCCTGGGGCTGGCGGTCCTCGGCGAACGGCACGTAGCGCTCGCTGCCCACGGCCAGGAGCAGGGGGTGCACCCCGGCCGCGTCCACCGCGTGCACCTCGTGCACCCCGGGGAAGACCGTGGGGGCCAGGTCCTTGACCAGTTCGTGGATGAAGGCCCCGAACACCGTGTCCTCCTGGGGCGGCCGGCCCACGGTGGTGAAGGGCCACACCGCGCCCGCGCGGTGGTGCACCGCGTCCACCGTGAGCACCGGGAAGGGGTGAGCCAGGCTGTAGTAGCCCAGGTGGTCGCCGAAGGGTCCCTCGGGCTTGGTCTGGCCCGGCCGCACCCGGCCGCTGATGCAGAAATCCGCCTCGGCCAGCACGGGCAGCCCGCCGGGCCGGCGGACCATGGACACCCGGCGGCCGCCCAGGGCTCCGGCAAAGAGCAGCTCGGCCAGGCCCTCGGGCAGGGGCATGACCGCGGCCAGGGTCAGGGCCGGCGGCCCGCCCACGAACACGTTGACCGGCAGGTCCTGTCCCCGGCGCAGGGCCGCGGCGTGGTGCGGCCCGATGCCGCGGTGGATCTGGTAGTGCAGCCCGGCCTCGCGGTCCGGGGCGAACTCGTTGCCCGAGATCTGCACCCGGTACATGCCCAGGTTGGAGCGGGCGAAGCCCGGCCGGTCCGGGTCCTCGGTGTAGACCTGGGGCAGGGTCACGTAGGCCCCGCCGTCTCGGGGCCAGGACTTCACCTGGGGCAGATCGGACAGGGCGCAGGCGTGGGCCAGCACCGGTCCGTCGGCCACCAGCCGGGGTCGGGTGTTCCAGGCCGTGCGGGGCACGCTGGCGTACCGCCAGGGCCGGCGCAACAGCTCCATGGGGTCGGCCTTGAGCGCGAAGAGGGCCTCCAGGCTGCGCAGGGTGTCGCGGAACAGGAAACGGGCGCGGGGCAGGGTGCCGAAGAGGTTGGCCAGGAGCGGGAAGCGGGAGCCCCGGACCCGCTCGAAGAGCAGGGCCGGCCCGCCCGCGGCGGCCACCCGGCGCTGCACCACCCCGGCCTCCAGGCAGGGATCGATCTCCGCCCCGATGCGGCGCAGCTGCCCGCTGCGCTCCAGGTCGGCAATGGCCTCGGCCAGGTTCAGGTAGCCCATGCGATCCTCCCTTTCCCTCGGCCCGGCATACTGTCCGGGGTGCGCCCCCCCGTCAAGCGGTTCAGGCCCGCACCGGCCAGGCGTTGAACTCCGGCCCGGCCAGATGGCCCACGCCCACCGCGCCCTTGGTGAGGTAGAGGCAGAAGGCCCAGCCCGGCTCGTAGCCGCTCATGGTAGCCGACCAGTACGCCTCGCGCACGTTCAGGAAAGGATGGCCCGCGGACAGGGCCGGGGTGTGCGCCCCGGCGTCCACCAGGGACTCCAGTTCGTTGATGCCCGGCAGCCGCCAGCCGCCGTCGCCCAGGCCGGCCACCTCGCGCTCGGCGTCGGCCCAGGCTCGGGGCCGGCGCAGGGGGTCGGCGTCGCGGCTCCAGGTGAGGCCGGTGAGACGGTCGCGGATGCCGGGCCCGTCTTCCACAAAGCGCGGCTCGGGCCAGGCCGCGCCCATGCGGAGTTCCCCGTCCTGGCCGGTCCCGGCGCAGGAAATCTCCGTCCCGGAGGGATCGAAGCAGGCGCGCTGGCCGGTGGCGGGCAGCACCGCGCTTGTCCCGGCGCAGGGCCAGGCCAGGCCGGGCTCGTCCTTGCGGCCGTAGAACATGCGGCCCCCGGCCAGGTGTACCCGCCAGGCATAGGCCGGGGCCAGGGCCGCGGTGGTGGAGGTCCAGCACCAGCCCTGGAACACGTTGGCAAAGGGGTGCCCGGGCGGCAGGCAGGGCCGGGCCGCGGTGTGGTCCACCAGGGAGCGCAGCTCGCGGCGGTTGGGCAGCCGCCAGTCCGCGCGGCCCAGGAACCGGCCGTGGTTCAGGTCCGCCACCGCGTCCAGGGCCTCGGGCCAGGGCAGGGCAAAGGGGATGGTCCCCGCGTCCCGGGGCCAAAGCAGACCGGTGAGGTGGTCGGCGACCAGGCCGTCCTGGGCCAGGAAGCGCCGGGC
>JAEXTU010000169.1 GCA_023453335.1 Pseudomonadota bacterium
GGGACGTGCGTCTTCGTTGGGGCGGTTCGCGAACCGCCCTCTTCGCTTTGCCCTCGCCCTAGAACCCGTACAATTCCCCGTACTTCCCCTCCAGGTAGCGGATGAGGAAGGCCGGGTCGGGCTCTGCGCCGGTGGCGCGGCGGACCAGGTCGCGGGGGCGGAAGCGGGAGCCGTGTTGGTGCACGTGTTCGCGCAGCCAGGCCAGCTGCGGGGCGAAGTCGCCCCTGGCGTAGCGGGCTTCCGGGTCGCCCAGGTCCTGGCGCATGGCCGCGGCCAGCTGGGCGGCGATGACGTTGCCCAGGGTGGAGGTGGGGAAATAGCCGAAGAGCCCGGCGGACCAGTGCACGTCCTGCATGACCCCGGAGGCGTAGTCCGGCGGGGTGACGCCCAGGGTGGCGGCCATGGCCTCGTTCCAGGCCCCGGGCAGGTCGGCCGGTTCCAGGTCCCCGCGCACCATGGCCAGTTCCAGCTCGAAGCGCAAGAGCACGTGCAGGTTGTAGGTGACCTCGTCCGCGTCCACCCGGATGAGGCCGGGCCTGACTTCATTCACCGCCAGCAGGAACTGGTCCAGGCCGATGCCGGCCAGGGCCGGCAGGTCCTGCTGGGCCAGGGGCAGGAAATGGGTCCAGAATCCGCGGGAGCGGGCGGTCATGTTCTCCCAGAGCCGGGACTGGGACTCGTGCACGCCCAGCGACACGGCCTCGCCGGTGGGCAGGCCGAAGTCGTCCGCGGGCAGGCCCTGCTCGTACAGGGCGTGGCCGGCCTCGTGGATGACCCCGAACAGGGCCTCGGCCAGGCGGTCTTCCCTGAAGCGGGTGGTGATCCGGGTGTCGCCCGGCGCGATGCGGGTGGCGAAGGGGTGGGCGGTGCGGTCCAGGCGGCCGGCGGCGAAGTCGTAGCCCATGGCCGCGGCCACCTTGCGGCAGAAGGTCTCCTGCGCCGCGGGGGGGATGGGCCGGGCGAGCAGGGCGGGGTCGGGCCGGCGGGCCGCGCCGCGGATGCGGTCCAAGAGCGCCGCCAGGGCGGGCCTCAGCGCGGCGAAGAGCGGGGCCATGTCCGCGGCCGTGGCGTAGGGCTCGTAGGCGTCGAGCAGGGCGTCGTAGGGCTCGGCCGCATAGCCCACGGCCGCGGCCTCCTGGGGGCGCAGGGAGAGGACTTCCGCGAGGTGGGGGAAGAAGGCCTTCCAGTCGTTGGCCGGCCGGGCGGCCTCCCAGGCGCTCTCGGCCTGGGCGCAGGCCCGGGCCAGGGCCACGGCCAGGTCCTCGGGGATCTTGGCCGCGCGGTCGTAAGCCCGGCGCAGCTCGCGCAGGTTGGCGGCCTGCGGGGAATCGGGCTCGCCGGGCGCGGCCTCGCCGGCGGCCAGGTCTTCGGCCAGGCGGGGGTCGGTGTTGCGAACGTGGATGAGCCGGGCCAGGGCGGCCACCTGCTCGGCCCGCCAGGCGTGGCCCGCCGGGGGTATCTGGGTGCGCTGGTCCCAGTGCAGGAGCGCCAGCGCCGAGCCGAACAGGGCGGTCTGGCGGTGGTGGTCCACGAGCCGGGCATAGGCGTCGGGTGCGGGCATGGGGTCCTCCTGAGTGCTCGGCTGTGCTTAGCAGAGCCGGGCCGCGGGGTGAAGCCCGGGAGGGGGTGGCCGTTTGCAATGCCTCGTTCTTGTGATACTATATAAGAAGCATCTATGGATTCCCTGGGCAGGTTTCTCTAGGATTGGGGGAAACGGAGGCGGGGTTGGGCCGGGCGTCCGAAAAAGGGTGGGTACCTTGACGCGGGAGCCGGAAACGGCCAGGAAGGGAAGTCCGGGCCACCGGATGCCGGGCCGCCAGGCCCGGCCGCACGTGTTGGCGCACGCAGGAGGACCGATGCTCGGCGCGCACAAGGTGAAAGTTTGCGAAGGCCTCTACTGGGTGGCGTTCCCCGAGGCCGGGGTCTACGTCCAGTGCGGCAGCCCGGCGGACTCCGTGAAGCACCTCATGAAGCGGGGGCTCATCCAGGAGCGCTCCTCCGACGGCGTGACCTTCGAGACCGGCCCCAACGTCATCCTGCTCTCGGACCTCATGCTCCAGAACGGCGAGTTCGCCAACCTCGCCGAGTTCCCGGTGCTCCAGATGCTCTACCGCCAGGGCATGCTCCTGCCCGGCCACCCCAACAACACCGGCGTCCGGCCGCTCATCGCGGGCAGCGAGGACCAGGTCCGGGCCCAGCTCGAATACATCCGCCGCGGCAACTACGGCCTGGTCAGCGAGGAGGAACTCCTCGCCGCCGGGGTCCCGGACGACTCCGCCCGGGAGATGATGCGGATGAAGCTCAAGTTCGCCTTCGGCCGCATCCGCAACACCGAGGAGCTCCTGGACTGCCGCTTCATCGGCGACGAGCCCGTGGAGCTGCGCAACGCGGTCATGGTCCGCCGAGTGCGCCTGAACGTGTTCGAGTTCGAATACTTCGGCGAGACCGTGACCGTGGACCTCAACCTGCCCCCGCGCCAGGGCTATCCCGCGCCCTATCCCCTGGGCTTCCACCTGGTGGAGCGCGGCTACTTCTCGGTGCTGCACTCGGGCGAGGGCGACGGCTGGGACATCAACCGGCCGTGCATGGCCAGCATCATCATGCACCAGGGCTCCACCTACCTCATCGACGCCGGGCCCAACATCATGCACAGCCTGAAGGCCCTGGGCATCGGCGTCAACGAGATCGCCGGGGTCTTCCACACCCACTGCCACGACGACCATTTCTGCGGCCTGGCCACGCTCTTGCGCACCGACCGCCGGCTCAAGTACTTCGCCACGCCCATGGTCCGGGCCTCGGTGGTCAAGAAGCTCTGCGCGCTCACCTCGCTGCAGGAGAGCGACTTCGCGGCGGCCTTCGAGGTGCACGACCTGGAGATGGGCATCTGGAACCACATCGCCGGCCTGGAGGTCATGCCGGTGTTCTCCCCCCACCCGGTGGAGACCACGGTCATGCTCTTCCGCGCCCTGGGCGAGGGCGGGTACAAGACCTACGGCCACTACGCGGACATCGTGAGCTTCTCGGTGCTGGAGAACATGCGCACCGAGGATCCCGAGGCCCCCGGAGTGTCCGAGGACTTCGTGAACCGCACCCGCATGGACTACCTCCAGCCCATGGACCTCAAGAAGCTGGACATCGGCGGCGGGCTCATCCACGGCGACGCCGGGGACTTCCGGCGCGACCCCACGGACAAGATCATCCTGGCCCACACCGCCCGCGCCCTGTCCGCGGAGCAGAAGGAGATCGGCTCCGGCGCGCCGTTCGGCATGCTCGACGTGCTCTGGCCCAGCCACCAGGACTACGAGCGCTTTTTCGCCTACGACTTCCTGCAGGCCTATTTCCCCAGCGTGCCCGAGCACGAGATCACGGTGCTCACCAACAACAAGGTGGTGGTCTTCAACCCCGAGTCCATCATCATCAAGGCCGGGGCGCTCAGCGAGTACATCTACCTGGTGCTCACCGGCGAGGTGGAGATGCTGGCCACCGAGGAGGGGGTGCAGGGCGTCATCACCTCCGGCGGCCTGGTGGGCGAGATGGCCGGGCTGCTCGGCGCGCCCTCCCTGGAGACCTACCGCGCCTCCTCGTTCGTGCAGGCCCTGCGCCTGCCCCGCCGCACCTACCACACCTTCGTCAAGCGCAACGGGGTCTACGCCGAGATCGAGCGCCTGCACGGCACCCGGGAATTCCTCCAGCGCACCTGGCTCTTCGGCGAGGCCATCTCCTACCCGGTGCTCAACCGGGTGGCCAAGGCCATGCGCATGAACACCTATGCCGAGGGCAGCGTGCTGGAATACGAGGACGGCGAGGACCTCCACCTGGTGTCCAGCGGCCAGTTCGCCCTCATGCGGAACGGCGAGGTGGTGGGGGAACTGGAGACCGGCGACTTCTTCGGGGCCGGCTTGGTGCTCTACGGCATCTCCCAGGGCTTCTCGGTCCGCGCCTATACCGATGCCCGCGCCTACGCCCTGGCCCGCCAGGAGGTCCTGGACATCCCCATCGTCCGCTGGAAGCTCCTGGAGACCCACGAGCGCCGCTCCAAGCTCTAGCGGCCGCCCCATGCCCGTGCCCTCCGCCAGCCGCCAGGAGTTCGCCTGGTGCATGTACGACTGGGCCAACTCGGCCTACGTGACCACCGTGGCCACCGCGGTGCTGCCCGCCTATTTCGCCGCGGCCGTGGTGCCCGCCGGCGGGTTGACCGCCTTCGGGCTCGCGTTCACCGCGCCCGCGCTCTGGGGCTACCTCATGAGCGCCATCGCCCTGGCGGTGTTCCTCCTGGCCCCGCCCCTGGGCGCGGTGGCCGACCACACCGCCTCCAAGAAGCCCCTGCTGGCGGCCTGCGCCCTGGGCGGCGCGCTGGCCGCGGCCCTGCTCTGGTTCTCCGGCCCCGGGCGCATCGCCCTCACCATGCTCCTCTTCGGCCTGGCCCACACCGCGTTTTTGGCCGGCAACGTGTTCTACGACGCCTTTTTGCCCCACGTGGCCCCGGCCCACCGCCTGGACCGGGTGTCGGGCAAGGGCTATGCCTACGGCTACCTGGGCGGCGGGCTCCAGTTCGCCCTGGCCCTGGGCCTGGTGGCCGGCCACGCCCGGCTCGGCCTTTCCGAGGGCGAGGCCGCCCGCCTGGCCATGGCCTCCGCGGCCCTGTGGTGGGGCGGCTTCACCCTGCTCACCCTGCGCGGCCTGCACGAGCCCGCGGCCCCGCCCCTGCCCGGCAACCCCCGCGGCCTGGCCCTGGTCCTGGCCTGCGCCCGGCTGGGCTTCGCCCCGGTGGCGGCCCCCCGCCCCCCCGCCCGCGCCCACCCCACCCAGCTG
>JAEXTU010000147.1 GCA_023453335.1 Pseudomonadota bacterium
ATGTAGCTGGGGTCGATGAACTTGAGGGTGATGTCCATGCCCCGCTCCTTGAAATGCTTGGCGATAGACGAGCGCAGGGTGGTGCAGATGTCGCCGAGGACCGGGTTGCCCGAGGCGTCCTGCTTGCCGGACACGTCGCAGAGGTTCTGGCCCGCGCCCTCGGCCACCACGATGACCGCGTGGTTGCGGGAGCGCAGCCGCCGCTCCAGGGCCATGAGCAGCCCGCCCTCGCCCTCCAGGTCAAAAGGCACCTCGGGCACCAGCACGAAGTTCACTTCCTTGAGGGCCAGGGTGGCCTGGGCCGCGATGAAGCCGGACTCCCGGCCCATGAGCTTGACCAGGCCGATGCCGTTGGGCGCGCCGGTGGCCTCGGTGTGGGCGCACTGGATGGCCTCGGTGGCCTTCTCCACCGCGGTGTCGAACCCGAAGGACTTGAAGACGAAGTTGATGTCGTTGTCGATGGTCTTGGGGATGCCTACGATGCTGATCTTGAGCCGGCGCTTGCTCACCTCCTCCTGGATGCGCTGGGCCGCGCGCATGGTGCCGTCGCCGCCCACGATGAACAGGGCGTTGACGTTCATGCGCTCCAGGGCGTCCACGATCTCGTCCGAGGACTGGTGGCCCCGGGAGGAGCCCAGCACCGTGCCGCCGAAGAGGTGGACGTCGGCCACCTTGTCCGGGGTCAGCTCCCAGATGTTGTGGCCGTAGCTGGGGATGAAGCCCTGCAGGCCGAAGCGCACGCCGAGCACCGCGCTGACCTTGTAGTTGTGGTGGGCCTCCATGACGATGGAGCGGATCACGTCGTTGATGCCCGGGCACAGGCCGCCGCAGGTGGCGATGGCCAGCTTGGTCTTGGAGGTGTCGAAATAGGTCTTGGCGCGGGGGCCGGCGATCTCGAAGTCCAGGGTGGAATCCAGGCCCACGCTGTCGTCCAGGTACTTGGTGAAGTGGATGGTGGCCCGGGCGGTGTCCGGGGTGAAGCGGCAGTAGCGCATGGGCGTGGGAATCTTGCACTCGCCCAGGGAGGCGATGGCGGTTTCCAGGGGCTTGGGCTTGGCGGTCTTCTTGGGCATGGTCGGCTCCTGCTTGCCGGGTGGCGGCCTTGTCGTGGCCGTATGCTCTGCCTATCCGTTTCCCGAGGCGGAAACAAGGCGTTTCCCGTCGGGCCGGCTATACTTTTCCAAGAGTGCAGGCTAACAGGCGCACAGGCCCGGCGCAAGGGACGCCGAAGTACAGGAAGGAGGCGAGGATGGCGGCCACCGCGGCGCTCTACTACCTGCCCGAGGGGTTCGACCTGGCGGGCAAGCGGCTCCTGGGCCGGCACTCGGCCGGGGCCGGGATGCTGCGCGGCCTGGTGCAACACGGCGCAGCCGACACCCTGTATTGCGCCACGGACACGGCGCGGCATTTCGACGATTTCCAGGAGCGCATCGCGCGGTTCAACCTACAGGGCAAGGCCGCGGCCTGGGTGCGGCCGGGCGACGCCGCGGCCCTGGCCCGGGTGGGTGCGCTGCACCTGCCCATGCCCGGCCTGGCCGAGCACGCCTGGGTGCGCCGCCATGCCGGGCAGCGGGACTACTCCCTGACCGGGGTGGTGCACACCCTGTGCAGCCGGGACGTGTTGGCCGGCCTGGCGGGCATGCTCACCGCGCCGGTGCAGCCCTGGGATGCGCTCATTTGCACCTCCACCGCGGCCCGGGCCGTGGTGGAGCGGGTGCTGGGCGACCACGCCGCCTACCTGACCGCCCGGGTGGGGGCGCGGCCGGACTGCCCGGTGCGGCTGCCGGTGATCCCCCTGGGCGTGGACAGTGCGGAGTTCGCGGCCCGGGGCCGGGACCCGGAGCGCCGCGCCCGGCTGCGCACGGAACTGGGCATGGCCGAGAACGACGTGGCCGCCCTGTTCTTCGGCCGGCTCATCTTCTACGCCAAGGCCCACCCGGCGCCCATGTACCTGGCCCTGGAGCAGGCCGCGGCCCGGGTCGCCGGGCAGGGCGGCCGGCTGTGGCTCATGCACGTGGGCTGGTTCGAGAACGAGAAAGAGAAGGCGGCCTTCCTGGCCGCCCCGGCCGCCTTCTGCCCCTCGGTGCGCGCGGTGTTCCTCAACGGCCGGGTGGACCGGGTGGCCCAGGATGCCTGGGCCGCGGCGGACTTCTTCGTGTCCCTGCCCGACAACCTGCAGGAGACCTTCGGGCTCACCCCCATCGAGGCCATGGCCGCGGGCCTACCGGTGCTGGGCGCGGACTGGGACGGGTACCGGGACACGGTGCGGCACGGGCAGGACGGGTTTCTGGCCCCCACGGTGGCCCCCGGCCCGGGCGGCGGGCCGGACCTGGCCGCGCAATATGCCGCCGATGTCCTGAACTATTCCACCTACGTGGGCCACGCGGCCCAGGCCACGGCCGTGGACGTGGCCGCCTGCGCCGAGTTCGTCGGGCGGTTGGCCACCGATGCGGGCCTGCGCCGGGCCATGGGCGAGAGCGGCCGGCAGCGGGCCCGGGAGGTGTTCGACTGGAAGGTGGTGGTCGCGGCCCACGAGGCCCTGTGGGCCGAACTGGCCGAACTGCGCGCCCACGCGCCGGAAACCGCCCCAGTCCCGGCGGGCGGGCCGGTGTCCAGCCTGCTGGACGATCCCTTCCGCGCCTTTGCCGGCTACGCCACGGCCGAGCTGGCACCCGGCGACCGGCTGCGGGCGGGGGAGAGCGCCGCGCCCCAGCGCCTGGCCCTTTTGCGTCGAAACTGGATGACCAGCTTCGGCGCTGCCTATCGGGCGGCCCCGGACGCCCTGGACCGGGTCCTGGCCCTGGCCGCGGCCGAGGGCGGGACCACCGTGTCCGCGGCCCTGGAGGCCCTGGCTCCCCGGGACGACCGCGAAAAGGCCCTGGCCCTGCGCGGCCTGGGCTGGCTCCTCAAATTCGACGTGCTGCGCCGGGCCTAGTCCCTCTCCAACGCGGCGCGCAGTTCCTCAACCCCATCCACCCCGGCGAAACAGGTCCCGGCCCGGCAGAGCAGGGCCGCGGGGCGTTTGGGCGCGCCGATGGAGGCCAGAGCGTCCTGGTGCGGGGACAGGCTCACCATAAGATCAGGTAGATAGCGGCGGTCCAGGTCGCGGCGGATGGCGCGGGCGGGCTCGGCCCCGGGGTCGCCGGTGAGGCGCACGTCCAGGCCTGGGTTGCGGGCCAGGTCCAGGGCGCAGAGGAACAGAGCGTGGCCGAAGGGCGCCGCCTCCACCTGGGCGCCGAAGGCCCGGGCAATGGCCGCAGCCCGGTCCATGTAGGCGCTCTCGCCGGTGAGCCGGAAGAGCCGGGGTAGCAGGAGCAGGGCCGCGGAATTGGCCGAGGGCAGGGCCGCGTCAAAGGCCTCCCGGGGCCGGGCGAGCAGAGGTTCGCCCTGTGCCGGGGTGAGGAACAGGCCGCCGGCCCGGGCATCCCAGAAGTCCCTAAGCAGGATGTCCATGAGGCTGCGGGCCTGGTCCAGCCGGGCCGGGTCCAGGGTGGCCGCGTGCAGCTCCAGCAGGCCCCAGGCCAGGAACGCGTAGTCCTCGGCCAGGCCGTCCACCGCGGCCTCGCCCTCGCGCCAGCGGTGCAGGAGCCGGCCGTCGGGCCTTCCCAGGCGGGCCAGCACGAAGTCCACGGCCGCCGCCGCGTCGCGGACCATCTCCGCATCGCCCAGGGCGCGGCCGGCCAGGGCCAGACCGGCCGCGGCCAGGCCGTTCCAGTCGGCCAGGACCTTGTCGTCCCGGTGCGGCCGCACCCGGCCGGCACGGGCGGCCAGGAGCTTCTGCCGGGCCGCCTCCCACCGCTGTTCCAGGTTCGGGGGCAGGGGCTCGGGGAAGTGCAGGATGTTGGTCCCGGTGGCCCGGCCGCTGGCCTCGTCGTGGTAGTTGCCCGCAGGGGTGAGTCCCATGCGGCCGGCCCAGAACCGGGCCTTTTCCGGGCCGAGCACCGTCTCCACCTCCTCCAGGGTCCAGACGTAGAAGCGGCCCTCCTCGCCCTCGCTGTCCGCATCCTCGGCGGAATACAGCTCGCCCGCGGGTCCGCGCAGGTCGCGGCGCAGGTAGGCGGCGATCTCCCGGCAGGCCCGGGCGAAGAAGGGGTCGGCCGTGGCCTGGAAGGCCGAGGCGTAGGCCAGCAGCAGCATGCCCTGGTCGTAGAGCATCTTCTCGAAATGGGGCACCAGCCAGCGCTCGTCCGTGGAGTAGCGGTGGAAGCCCAGGCCCACCTGGTCGAAGACCCCGCCCAGCCGCATGCGGCGCAGGGTGTGCGCGGCCATGTGCAGGGCGTAGGAGTCGCCGGTCTTCTGCCAGGCCCGCAGCAGGAAGAGAATCTGGTGCGGGGAGGGGAACTTGGGCGCGCCCCCGAACCCTCCGTGCGCGGCGTCGAAAGTGTCCCGGAAATGCTCCAGGGCGCGGTTGAAGGCCGAGTCCGAAACCTCTGCCGGCGCGGCCGGGGCAAAGGCCTGGGCCATGGCCTGGGCCACTTGGCCCGCGGAATCCAGCACCTGCTGCCGGTCCTCGGCCCAGGCCCGGGCCACCCGGCGGGCGAGCTCGGCCAGGCCCAACTGGCCGAAGCGGTTCTCCCGGGGCAGATACGTGCCGGCAAAGAAGGGCCGGCGATCCGGGGTGAGCACTATGGTCAGGGGCCAGCCGCCGCGGCCGGTGAGCATCTGGCAGGCGGCCATGTACACCGCGTCCAGGTCCGGCCGCTCCTCGCGGTCCACCTTGACGCACACGAAGGTCCGGTTGAGCAGTTCGGCGGTGGCGGGATGCTCGAAGCTCTCGTGGGCCATGACGTGGCACCAGTGGCAGGTTGAGTAGCCGATGGACAGGAAGACGGGCTTGTCCTGGGCACGGGCCTCAGCAAAGGCCTCCTCGCCCCAGGGCCGCCAGTGCACGGGGTTGGCGGCGTGCTGCAGGAGATAGGGGCTCTTCTCGTCCGCCAGGCGGTTGACCAGCGGGATGGTCTGGGGCATGGCTCCTCCGGGTTTGCAAATCTTAATTCAAAGTGGGGCCGAACCCGCAGGAGTCAATGCAATAAAAAAAGCCCTCCGCAGGGGAGGGCTCTGGACCGGATTCGCCGTGGCTATTTCTTGGCCTTGGTCTTGACGGTCTTGCGCTTTTCCCACAGGCGCATGGACTTCATCTTCTTGCGCCGCTCGCGCTGCAGGGCCTTGCACACCAGCGGGGTGCCCTTGGCATAGCCCCACTTGTCCTTGTACTCGGCCGGAGTGAGATCGTGGCTGGCCAGGTGCTTCTTGGTTATGACCTTGAAGGTCTTGCCGCACTCCAGGCAGACGATGGACTTCTCGCGCACCGCCTTCTTGGGATCGGCCGCCGGTTCCTGGGCTTCCAGGGCCATGCCTTCGGGCCCGCCGATGGAGCGGATGCCGTCAGCGAGCTTCCGGACCATGGAGGTGATCTCCTCCTCGGTCATGGTCCGCACGCTGGCCTGGGCCTTTACTATTTCCAGGGCCTCTTTCAGAAAATCATCCATGGTGCTCCTCCATTGCGTTGGGGCTCTTCATTGCTATTTTCGAAATCATATTCCATCCCGAATCATTGTCAAGGAGAAAGTGCGGAATTTCCGGTTTCAACAGGCAAAATACACAGGTCATCCCCGGGTCGCTGCATGGAAAGGTGTTCTCCAATGCGCAGTCAAGGAAAATGGGAGACAGCATGATACCAGGCATGCACAGACCTCTGCGGGGGGATTAGCGCAGAACACGGTGTTTAGTTCTCGTGCAGCACGGGACAACAATGGAGATAATTGGCAATGTCGCTGTCATGTTCGGACATGAACTTGGGATTTCCCATGGTATTGCCCCCGTCGAACAGGGTTTTCTCACTCCTGTTGCGGAGGGTAATTCCGCGTGCGCCCAGTTACAATCCCGGGGCGGTCTAGAAATTGTCTCGACTAATTCTAAAATTCCAGCATCATTGTTTTTTGCATCCCGGGAGGGGAGCGGCAGGAAAGGGGACAAGGCGCGCAAACCCGGCGGCGTTGTTAGGAGTTGCAAGTCAATCGCCACTCCAGTAGGGAAGAGGCAGTTTTTGCGCACCCCGGGCGGCCGAACAGGCCCTGGGATGCCGGAGGGAGAGGGGCGGGCAGTAGG
>JAEXTU010000219.1 GCA_023453335.1 Pseudomonadota bacterium
CCCGCACCCGCATCGGCGATGTTGTCCCTTTCCGTCCTCCCGTTCGCCATCCCCAGGCCCGCGCGCATTGCGCGAGGCGGCATTGCTGTGAAAAGAACTGCACCTTGGGAGGAATGTATGGGGTTCGCCGCATTGGGCAAGACGCCGGACCTGGCTTCAGGGAGTCCGGCCATGCCGGGCGAGTTGGCCGACCGCCAGCGGTTTCGCACGTATTTTGATCTCCTGCCTGACTATGTGTACCTCAAGGGCCGGGACAACCGCCTCCTGGAGGTCAACGCCGCCTTCGAGCGGGAATTCGGTTCGGCCCGGGACGCCTGCACCCTGTGGGGGGACTGTTTCCCGCTCGACAGCGAGTGCAGCGCCGAGGACCAGCGGGTCATGGCCGCGGGTTGGCCGCAGGGCGATGGACTGCGCCGGTTGAGCACATCGCGCGGATATCGCTGGCTTTACCTCAGTCGTTTTCCCTGCATGGATCCATCGGGCCAGGTCACCGGAATCATCGTGCACAGCCGGGAGGCCGATCAGGTCGCCCAGGCCAGGGAGGAATACCGGATGCTCCTGGACAACGCCCAGGACGCCATGTTCCTGCACGACCTGGACGGGGGGCGATTCCTGGAAGTGAACCGGGCCGCTTGTGCATGCTTGGGGTACACCCGGGGCGAATTGCTCGCGATGGGTCCCCAGGATATCGACTCGCCCGATTGCGCGACTCTGGTCCCGGAACGGCTGGAGGCCTTGCGCCGGGAGGGCGAGGCGCTGTTCGAGGTGTCGCATCGCGCCAAGGACGGCCGGGTCATCCCGGTGGAGATAGCGGCCCGGGTGATCACCTATCACGGGCAACCGGTCATCCTCAGCGTGGCCCGGGATATTTCGCGTCACAAGACGTTGGAAGAGGAGTTGCGCCTGGCCCGGGACGAAGCCCGGGCCGAGGCCGACCTCCTGGGCCAGGTTCTGGACCGAGCCCGGGAGGGCATCACCGTCACCGACGCGGGGGCGAACATCCTGCGGGTCAATCAGGCCTTCACCGCCATCACCGGCTATACGGCCGGGGAGGTCATGGGCAAGAATCCGCGCGTCCTCAAATCCGACCGGCATGGTGCGGAATTTTATGCCGCCATGTGGCAGACCCTGCAGCAGGAAGGGCAGTGGTCCGGGGAGATATGGAACCGGCGCAAGGACGGCGAGGCCTATCCCGAGTGGTTGTCCATCGGCGCGGTGCGCGACCGGGAGGGCAAGGCCAGCCATTACGTGGCCGTTTTCCACGACCTCACCGAATCCAAGCAGAAGGATGAGCACCTGCGTCGGCAGGCCTATTTCGACGGCCTCACCGGGCTTCCCAACCGGGACCTGTTCCTGGACCGCTTGGCCGTGGCCATCGCCCGGAACGAGCGGGACGGGGGGAGGATAGCGGTCCTGCACCTGGACCTGGACAGTTTCAAGACGGTCAACGAGAGCCTGGGGCATCTTGTGGGGGATGACATGCTGCGGGAGACCGGGCGGCGAATTGCGACCTGCCTGCGCGAGGCGGACACGGTCTGCCGCCTGGCCGGCGACGATTTCGCGGTCCTGGCCTCGGAAGTCAGGGACGCGGGCGAGGCTATGCTGGTGGCCGGACGCATCCAGGCAGCCATCGCGCCCTCCATCACGGTCGGCGGCATGGAGGTCTTCCTGTCCACGGGCCTGGGCGTCGCCCTGTATCCAGAGGATGGGGAGGACCCTGGAACCCTGCTGCGCAACGCCGAACTGGCCATGTACCGGGCCAAGGAGTGCGGCCGCAATTCCTGCAAGCTCTTCGCCCCGCATATGGACGAAAACGTGAGCCGCAAGCTGGCCCTGGAGTCTCGGCTGCGCAAAGGGCTCGACCGGGACGAGATCACGGTTTTCTGCCAGCCCAAGGTGGAGTTGTCTACCGGCCGCATCGTGGGTTTCGAGGCCCTGGCCCGATGGCAGCAGGAAGATGGGGAGTTGGTCAACCCGGCGGAGTTCATACCCCTGGCCGAGGAGACCGGGCTCATCCTGCCCCTGGGCCAGCAGGTGCTGGACAAGGCCTGCCGCTTCGCCGCGGAATTGGCCCGGGAAGTCCCCGGCCTCGGCGTGGCGGTCAACCTCTCGCCCCGCCAGTTCCGCCAGCCGGACTTGGCAGGTCTGGTGGAGGGCGCCCTGTCCCGCGCCGGCCTGGCTCCCCAACTCCTTGAGGTGGAGATCACCGAGTCCAGCGTCATGGACGGGGTGGACGAGGCAGTGAAGAAGCTGCACCTCCTCGCAGACCTGGGGGTGGGCATCTCGGTGGACGATTTCGGCACCGGGTATTCCTCCCTGGCCTACCTCAAGCATTTTCCCATATCCGAACTCAAGGTGGACCGGTCCTTTGTCAGCGGCCTGACCCGCAACCGGGAGGACCGCAACATCGTGGCCGCGGTGGTGGCCCTGGCCCGCAGTTTCGGGCTGCGGGTGGTGGCCGAGGGCGTGGAATGCCTGGGGCAGTTGGAGGCGGTGCGCAGCCTGGACTGCGACGTCGTGCAGGGCTTCATTTTCGGACGGCCCATGCCCTACGCAGAATTCCGGCGCCTGCTGGACACGTGGGCCGGCATCGTGTCCTGACGTGCATCCATCAGTTGAGAAACATGACCTCCAAGCCCATCAGCACCCCGGACGAGGACCTGAAGGCCATCCCGGGCTAGTTCCGCCCCCTGCCTGATGCCGCGCGGCGGCCCGGGACCTCCCTCCCGGGCCGCCTTTTTTTGGGGCGTCGAGCGGATTCGGGCAGGATGATTTTTTGACGTAGGTCAAAGAATCGGAGCCGGGGGTGAAGTATCCTGCACCACCCTCTGCCTCGGGCCGAACGGGTCGGCTTTGTTCCCGGCCCGCCGGGCAAGGGCTCCGAAAGGCGTGGGGCGGCGCATAAATCGGTTGCCCGAATCGCCCGGGGTATGGTACGAATCTGTAGGTACGGCCCAGCCGGGCGCGCCCGGCGCGCCCGGCCGCGGCGTTGCGAGGGACATTTGCACCAGGAGGGAGGCCCATGCCTGAAGCCGGCAACCGCTTGCGTTGGATAGTGCTGGCCGCGGTGGTCTGTGTGGCCGTGGGGTTGTTCCTGGCCGTGGGGCCGCCGCAACTTCTGGCCAAATCGGAGACCGCGGACTTCTGCGCCTCCTGCCACGTCATGGAGGCCCAGTACGAGGCCTGGTTCCACCAGGGCGCCCACCGGCGCAAGGCTTGCGTGGAGTGCCACCTGCCCCACGACAACCTGGCCTCGCACTACGTCTGGAAGTCCATCGACGGCATGAAGGATGTGGTGGTGTTCTACTCCGGCCGGGTGCCCGAGGACATCCGCATCTCGGAACACGGCCGCAAGGTGGTCCAGGCCAACTGTATCCGCTGTCACGAGAACGCCGTGGAGCGCATCGACCAGGACCGCACCTGCTTCGACTGCCACCGCCGGCTGCAGCACCGCCGCAGCGGCGCCGTCGAGACCATGTAGCACAACCATCCGCGTGAGCGGGGAGAGGGAGGAGCCCATGCAGTTCAGCAAGAGAGGGAGATTGGTTCTGGCCGCCCTGTTCGTGGCCGTGGTCCTGGTGCCGTTCGCCTGCGCCCCGCCCAAGGCGGAGCCGGTCAAGACCGTGACCATCCCCGACGGCGAGATCGACCCGGAAATCTGGGGCAAGGCTTACCCCGACGAATATGACCTCTGGAAAAAGACCGAGCTGCCCGAGCCCGCGGGCAAGAGCAAATACAAGCGCGGCTTCGACGCGGACCGCATCACCTACGACAAGCTGGCGGAGTATCCCTACATGGCCCTGCTCTTCAAGGGCTGGGGCTTCGGCGTGGAGTACAACGAGCCCAAGGGCCACGCCAACATGGTGCGCGACCAGCTGGAGATCGACGACGCCCGGCTCAAGGCCGGCGGCGTGTGCCTGAGCTGCAAGACGCCCTACGCGCCCAAGCTGCGCAAGGAGATGGGCACGGACTACTTCAAGCTGTCCTACAAGGATGTGCTGGCCAAGATTCCCGAGAAGAACAAGACCCTGGGCGTGGCCTGCATCGACTGCCACGACAACAAGGACATGTCCCTCAAGGTGTCCCGCGACTTCACCCTGCAGCCCGCCCTGGAGTCCATGAAGGTGGACTGGAAGAAGCTCTCCCGCCAGGAGATGCGTTCGGTGGTCTGCGCCCAGTGCCACGTGACCTACAACATCCCCAAGGACGCGGACATGAAGTCGGTGGGCCTCTACTTCCCCTGGCAGCGCAGCAAGTGGGGGGCCATCACCGTGGAGGACGTCATCAAGCAGATCCGCGGCGACGAGACTGTGAAGGAGTGGAAGCAGACCGTCACCGGGTTCAAGCTGGCCTTTATCCGCCACCCCGAGTTCGAGTTCTTCTCCCAGAACAGCGTGCACTGGAAGGCCGGCGCGGCCTGCGCCGACTGCCACATGCCCTACACCAAGATCGGGGTGCACAAGGTTTCCGACCACCGGGTCATGAGCCCGCTCAAGAACGACATGAAGGCCTGCATGCAGTGCCACACCGAAGGCGCGGAATGGCTCAAGCAGCAGGTCATCACCATCCAGGACCGCACCGTGGCCATCCAGCTGCGCGCGGGCTACGCCACCGCCTCCGCGGCCAAGCTCTTCGAGGCCGTGCACAAGGCCCAGGCCGAGGGCAAGGCCATTGACGAGGCCCTCTACAAGAAGGCCAAGGACTACTACGAGGAGGCCTTCTACCGCTCCCTGTTTATCGGCGCGGAGAACTCCATCGGCTTCCACAACCCCACCGAGGCCCTGCGCATCCTGGGCGACTCCATCGCCTTCGCGGTGAAGTGCGAGGCCTACCTGCGTCAGGCCCTGACCAAGGCCGGCATCGACGTCCCGCTCAAGGTGGACCTGGAGCTGGTCAAGTACCTGGACGAGCGCGGAACCAAGAAGCTCATGGGCGACCCCAAGATCGAGTTCAAGGATCCCACCGGCGTGCAGGATATGTTCTAGCCGCCGTCCCGGGCGCCACCGCCCGGCAGTCAGAAACGAAAGGCCCCCGCCGCCCGGCGGGGGCCTTGTTTTGGCTAGCCCCTTTGACCTCGCAGGCAACCCCAGGTATTACCCGGAAAACCCTGGAGGTTCCCATGCGTCGTGCCCTGTTCCTGCCCGTCCTGCTCCTGGCCGCGTTCCTGGTCCTGGCCCTGGCCGCCTGCGGCGGCGGCAGCCGGGAGTACAAGGGCGACGAGCACACCCACGACAAGTGGAAGGTGGAGTGGGACAACTGCCTCTGGGACGTCACCCACAAGCGCCAGGACGACGGCACCTACGTCGAGGTCTCGGTCCCGGAGGACAAGCGCAACGCCCTGGCCGACCAGTGCATGCAGAAGAAAGGGTACCACCTGAAGACCAAGGAAGAGGAGAAGAAGGGCGGCTGGTTCTGGTAGGCCGGCCGGTTTTTTCTCCAGCCTTTGACCCGGGTCAAAGCCCCCCGCCTTTCCCCGGGCTATGCACTCCCCGTATACCGAGGGACTACGCAAGGAGAGCCACATGCCCATCCGCAAGATCATCCAGATAGACGAAGCCAAGTGCACCGGCTGCGGGGCCTGCGTGCCCGGCTGCGCCGAGGCCGCCCTGGCTATTGTCGACGGCAAGGCCAGGCTGGTGAAGGACATCTACTGCGACGGCCTGGGCGCCTGCCTGGGCCACTGCCCCGAAGGCGCGCTCGAGGTCATAGAGCGCGAGGCCCCGGACTTCGACGAGCCCGCGGCCCTGGCCTACGCCGCGGCCATCGGCCACCCGGCCGTGCACAAGGCGCACCACGCCCCGGCGGCCAAGCCCGCGGCCCCGGCCAAGAGCCCCTGCGGCTGCCCGGGCCAGGCGGTCATGAGCCTCAAGCCCGCGTCCCCGCCCCGTGCCGCCCCCCCCTTCGCGCCCCCGCCAGGCCCCCCGCCCCGCCTCCCGCCGGGCCCCCAGCCGGGTAAAGATGGCAAGCCCGCGCCCTTTGTCCCGGCCCCGGCCGGGGAGGGGGCCAACGACCTGGGGCACTGGCCGGTACAGATCCGCCTGGTCCCGCCCGACGCGCCCTTTCTGCGCGGGGCCGACCTGGTGGTGGCCGCGGACTGCTCAGCCGTGGCCGTGGCCGACTTCCACCGCCGCTTCGTGCGCGACAAGGCCATCCTCATGGGCTGTCCCAAGTTCGACGGCGAGGCCGACTACGCCAACCGCTTTGCCGAACTCTTCGCCCGCTCCGGCGTGCGCTCCATCACCGTGCTCCGCATGGAAGTCCCCTGCTGCGCCGGCCTTCCCGCCATGGTCCGCGCCGGACTGGCCGCCTCGGGCAAGGACATCCCGCTCCGTGAGATCGTGGTCACGCGGGATGGGCAACTGCGGGGGTAGGACCGGCGAAGAGATTTCCCTCCGGGGGCTCAAGGGCCGACGGCCCCTGAGAATCCCCATAACGGGGTATGGGGCAGCGCCCCATAAACAAAAAGGCCGGGAGGCAATCCCGGCCTTTTGGCGTCGTCCCGCGCCGCCTACATGGCCCGGCGTTTCACCGCGGTCTTGGAGGAGGAGAACTTCTTGGGGTCGATGCGGTACTTCTTCACCTTGTAGTTGATGATGCGGTAGCTGGCCTTCAGTTCCCGGGCGGCCTGGAGCATGTTGCCGCCGGCCTTCTTGAGGGCGTCCACCAGTAGTTCCTGCTCGAAGCGGTTGACCGCCTCGCCGAAGGACAGGCTGGTGTCCGTGGCCGAGCTCTCGGCGGTCTGCAGGGAGGGCGGCAGGTGGTAGGTGCGGATGACCTCCTCGTCGCAGATGAGCACCGCGCGCTCCATGCAGTTCTGGAGTTCGCGCACGTTGCCCGGCCAGTGGTAGGAGGTGAGCAGGTCGATGGCCGGGGTGGATATCCGCTTGATGGTCTTGCCGTACTCCTCGCACAGCTTGTGCAGGAAGTGCTCGGACAGGGGCAGGATGTCCTGCCTGCGTTCCCGCAGGGGGGGGATGAAGATGGGAAAGACGTTGATGCGGTAGTAGAGGTCCTCGCGGAACCGGCCCTGCTCCAGCAGGCTCTCCAGGGGCCGGTGGGTGGCGGTGACCAGGCGGGTGTCCACGGTCACGGTCTGCTCCGAGCCCAGGCGCTGGATCTCCTTCTGCTGGATGGCGCGCAGCACCTTGGCCTGGGCCTCCAGGGAGAGCTCCCCGATCTCGTCCAGGAACAGGGTGCCGCCGTCGGCCACCTCGAAGAGGCCCTTCTTGTTCTGCACCGCGCCGGTGAACGCGCCCTTCATGTGGCCGAAGAGTTCGCTCTCCACCAGGTCCGCGGGCAGGGCCGCGCAGTTGAGCTTGACCAGGGGTTTCCCCTTGCGCGGGGACGTGGAGTGGATGGCCTCGGCCAACAGCTCCTTGCCGGTGCCCGACTCGCCGCGCAGGAGCACGGTGGCCCGGCTGGGGCCCACCTGGGCCACCTGGGTCAGCACCAGGCGCATGCTCTTGGACGCGGCCACGATGTTGGGGTGCTCGAAGCCCTCGGTGAGGCCGGGAGCCATGCCCTGGGCCACGAGGCGGCGCTGCATGGCCATCTCCTCCTGCAGCCCGGCCACCTCCTTGGCCACCATGCCCGCCACCACCTCCAGGAAGTGGCGGTCCAGGTCCAGTTCCTCCTGCTCGCCGGCCGGCAGGTCCACGGACAGGGTGCCCAGCATCTCGGTCTGGCTCTCGTCGGAGGCGTACTTCACGGGCACGCAGATGAACCCGAGCTTGGCCATCTCCTCCTTGGTGCGGCCCATGGCCAGGTTCAGGAAGCCCGGGGCGTCCTTCATCACCGGCACCACCTCGGGCTTGCCGCTGGCCATGACCCGGCCGGTCACGCCCTCGCCCGGCTGGTAGGAGACCTGGGCGTGCTTGGCCTGGCCGTGAGTCACCGAGAGCTTGAGGGAGTTGGTCTCCGGGTCGAAGATGGCCAGCAGCGCCCGCTTGTACCCGCAGGTCTCGCAGAGGATGCGCAGGAGGTTCTTGAGGCCCGGCTGGATAGCCCCGCGCTGGGCCAGCTCGCGCATGACCAGGCGCAGGGTCTCGAAATACCCGGACAGCCGGGGCACGGGAACCGTGTTTTCGGTCATACCGGGTGCGGTCCTCAGGCCGCCAGGGCGGCCACGCCGAGGTCGATGGCCGCCAGGTTCATGTCCAGGATCTTGGGGGAGAGCCGCTCCCTGGCCGTGGCCTTGAGGTCGTCCACGCTGATGGGCAGGGCCCCGGTGGCGCAGACCGCGCCGAGCAGGGCCAGGTTGCCGCTCTGCATCGCGCCGGCCTTGAGCCCCAGGGTCAGGCAGGGCAGGAAGTGGGCCGCGCCCGAGCAGCCCGTGACCGTGGCCCGCAGCTCGTCGAGGTTGGGATAGGCCTCCTTGCCCATGGTCACGCCGATGGGGAGGATGGGCTCGGCATTGGACACCACCAGCCCGCCCGGCCGCAGGTAGGGCAGGGCGCGCAGGGTTTCCAGGGGCTCGAACCCGAGCAGCACGTCGGCCTCGCCCGGGGCGATGCGGGGGGAGGAGAACCCGCCGATGAGCAGGGTGGACTCCACCACGCCCCCGCGCTGGGCCATGCCGTGCACCTCGCCGGCGGTGACCGGCAGGCCCTTGCGCATGGCCGCCTGGGCCAGGAGGATGGTGGCGGTCAGGGTGCCCTGGCCGCCGACTCCGGTGAAGAAGATGCGCGCCGACATGCCCATTACGCGCTCCTTTTGCGGGCCTTGATGTCCGGCGTGACCTGCAGGCAGAACATGCATCCCGTGCACTGGTGGGGGTTGATGCTGACTTCCTTGCCGCTCACCGCGAAGGCCGGGCAGGCCAGGGTTTCCACGCAGCGGCGCACGCTGGCGCTCTGCTTGGCCACGTAGGCCACCATGGGCTTGGCGGACTTGAGGGTCTTCTTGGCGAAGAGCACGCAGGGCTCCTCGGCGATGACCACCCGCACCCCGCAGCCCTTCTTCATCTCGCCGAGGACCTTGAGGGTCTCCTTGAGGTTCAGGGGCGCGACCTTGGCCACCTGGGTGACCCCGCAGCCGCGCACTACGCTCTCGATGTCCACCCGGTGGGGATTGTCCCCGCAGGCCAGCTTGCACACCCCGGGGTGGGGCTGGTGCCCGGTCATGGCCGTGGTGCCGTTGTCCAGGATCACCAGGATCAGGTCGTGGCAGTTGAACACCGCGTTGATGAGGCCGGTGATGCCCGAGTGGAAGAAGGTGGAGTCGCCGATGAAGGCCACCACCGGTCGCTTGCCGGCCCGGGCGAAGCCGCTGCCCGCGGACACCGACGACCCCATGCAGAGCAGGAAGTCGGCCATGGCCAGGGGCGGCAGGATGCCCAAGGTGTAGCAGCCGATGTCCGAGGAGTAGACCGCCGCGGCGCCGAAGGCCTGGCGCACCGCAAAGTAGGTGGCGCGGTGGCTGCACCCCGGGCAGAGGTTGGGCGGCCGCATGGGCAGCGGTCCTGCGGCTCCGGCGCAGGCGGGCAGGGCCTTGGGCTTTTTGCCCAGCAGCCGGGTGAAGGCCGCCCGGACGTTGGCCGTGGAGAACTCGCCGTACTGGGGCAACTCTGCGCCCTTGCCGAGAATCGTGATGTCCAGGCCCTTGGCGTGGGCCAGGGCGCGCACCGTGTTCTCCACCAGGGGCTCCAGCTCCTCCACGACGAGGACCTTGGCGAGGCCCTTGAGGAAGCGGGCGATCTTCTTTTCGGGCAGGGGGTAGGTGAAGCCCAGGTCCAGCACCTTGAACTTTCCGGCGAAGTCCTTCTCCTTGAGCACGTCGGCCACGTAGGCCCGCGCCATGCCCGAGGCGATGACGCCCAACTCGCCCTTGCCGCGCACCGTGTTCCAGGGGCTCTTCTCCGCGGCGTCGGCGAACTGCTTGAGCTTCCCCAGCAGCTCCACGTGGCGCACCCGGGCCACGGCCGGGATGGGCACGAAACGCCGGGGGTTCTTCTCGAATGTGGGCCCCTTGCGTGCGCCGGGCAGGGGGGCGAACCGCACCGGGCCGCGCAGGTGGGCCACCCGGGTGGTGGTGCGCAGCATGACCGGCTGTTCGGTGGCCACCGACAGGTCGAAGGCGTCGCGCAGCATGTCCTTGGCCTCCTGGGCCGAGCAGGGCTCGAATACCGGCATGCCGGCCAGGCGGGCGAAGATGCGGTTGTCCTGTTCGTTCTGGCTGGAGTGGCAGCCCGGGACGTCGGCCGAGAGCAGCACCAGGCCGCCGGGGGTGCCCACGTAGCACAGGGTCATGAGCGGGTCGGCGGCCACGTTCACGCCCACGTGCTTCATGGTCACCAGGGTGGCCGCGCCGGCCAGGGCCGCGCCGCCGCCCACCTCCAGGGCCACCTTCTCGTTGGTGGAGTACTCGAAATAGAAGTCGCCCTCCGGGGCCAGCCGGGCGAAGGTGTCCGGGACCTCGGAGGAGGGGGTGCCGGGATAGCAGGACACGAAGGCTACGCCGGCCTCCAGGGCCCCGCGGACGATGGCCTCGTTGCCCAGCAGCAGCTGGGTCTTGCCGCCGTCCTTGGTGAGCAGGGGATGGGACATGGGATGCGCTCCGTCGCGGTTTAGGAGTTGCCCTTGGCCGGGGCGGCCGGAGCCTGGTCCAGGCGGTGCATGAGGTAGTCCACGAAGGTGGCGCTGTGCTCGGGGTCCAGGCTCTTGAGTTCGGCCAGGGCCGCGCGCTCGGCCGCGGCGTCGCCGGCCAGCATGGCCTCGGCCGCGGCCTGGCGGGCCAGGGGCATGGCGTAGGGCTGGGGCGCGGACTGCTTGGCGGCCAGGATGGTGGCCAGGGCGGCGGCGTGGTCGCCGCGGCGGGACTGGGCCGCGGCCCGGGCCATGGCCACGGGCACGGCCAGGGTGGCCGGGGTGTCCTTGGCCAGCTTGTCCAGGGCCTTCTCGGCGTTGACGAAGTCGCCGGCTGCGGTCAGGGACGCGGCCAGGCCGATGCGCACCGCGGGCAGGAGCGAGGAGGGGGCGTCGGCCTCCAGCTTCTCCAGGGCCGCGGCGCGGGCGGCCGCATCCGGGGTGAGCAGGATGTGGCCGAGCTGGGCCTGGGCGTTCTCCAGGGAGGAGGCGCGCGTGTGCTGCACCACGGCCACGCCGGCGGCCACGACCAGGATCACGGCCACCGCGATCCCCACGGTGCGCAGGTTGTCTAGGAGCCATTTCAGGCCGGGATGGAGTTGCTCGGGCACGTTTTGCAGCAGGGCGTCGGCCATGGGCGCGCCCGGTTCGGCCTGGGGTTTCCTTTCGCTCATTTTCTTTTTATACCTCCCGAATGTCCCGGCCGGGGAGGCCGGTGCGGTACATTCACGACAATTTTGTACCGGCGGCCCCCTCTTACGCGTGCTTTACAGAAATGTCAAAAGGTCTTTTTCAGCAGAGTGGGGCGCATGGCGAAGGCACGCCGGCGAGACCCGGAATAAGTGCGGAAAATCAGCGAATTTGAGCGGCCATCGCCCGGGATCGGGCGCGACCCTGCAGGAGCGTATATGGAAATAGCCAAGCAGATTAGGCAGTTAGGCATAAGGGCCAAGGCCGCGGCCCGGCGCATGAGCTATGCCGAGGGCCGGGACAAGGACGCGGCCATCAGCGCCCTGGGCCGGCTGCTCAGCGAGGAGCGCGCGGCCATCGCCGCGGCCAACGCCAAGGACCTGGCCGCGGCCGAGGCCAAGAACTACGACGCGCCCTTCGTGGACCGGCTGCGGCTCACGGATCAGGTCGTGGCGGCCATGGCCCAGGCCTGCGCCGAGGTGGCGGCCATGCCCGATCCGGTGGGCGCCCTGGACACCACCTGGAAGCGGCCCAACGGCCTGCTGGTGGGCAAGATGCGCATTCCGCTGGGGGTCATCGCCATGATCTACGAGTCGCGGCCCAACGTGACCGTGGACTCGGCCATCCTCTGCCTCAAGGCGGGCAACGCCGTGGTGCTGCGCGGGGGGTCCGAGGCCTTCCACTCCAACATGTGCCTGGCCGGCCTCATCCGCCGCGCCCTGGAGGAGGCCGGCCTGCCCGGCGACGCGGTGCAGGTGGTGGAGACCACCGACCGGGCCGCGGTGGCCGAGCTGCTCAAGCTGGACGCGTACATCGACGTGATCATCCCCCGCGGCGGGGAGGGGCTCATCCGGGCGGTGGTGGAGGGCGCGCGCATGCCGGTGCTCAAGCACTACAAGGGGGTGTGCCACGTGTACGTGGATGCCGCCGCGGATCTGGCCCAGGCCGAGGAGATCGTGTTCAACGCCAAGTGCCAGCGCCCCGGGGTGTGCAACGCGGCCGAGGGGCTGCTGGTGCACGCCGCCGCCGCCGCGGAGTTCCTGCCCCGGGTCGCGGCGCGCCTGGGCGCGGCCGGGGTGCAGCTGCGGGCCTGCCCGCGCTCCCTGCCCCTGCGGGGGGCCGCCGCGGGTCCCCTGCAGGAGACGGACAAGGGCTATGAGTTCCACGACCTCATCATGGCCGTCCTGGTGGTGGATTCCCAGGAGGAGGCCCAGGACTACATCGCGGCGCACGGCTCCAACCACACCGAGGCCATCGTGACCCGGGACCACGCCGCGGCCATGCGCTTTGTGCGCGAGGTGGACGCCTCCCTGGTGCTGGTCAACGCCTCCACCCGCTTCAACGACGGCGGGGAGCTGGGCCTGGGCGC
>JAEXTU010000364.1 GCA_023453335.1 Pseudomonadota bacterium
GATGTGGGTTGCGTGCCTTGGTTGGGGCGGTGCGCCAACCGCCCTCTTGCTGCGTCCGGCGCGTGGCGGCTACGGCTTGGCCCGGGCGATGATGGCCTTGGCCGGGATGAGGGCGGTGGCCGCGGCGGACACGATGTTGCCGGCCACGCCGGGGCCGTCTCCGGCCACGTAGAGGCCGGGCAGGGCGGTCTCCAGGTCGTCCGAGGTGTCGACCTGGGTGGCGAAGAACTTGATCTCCGGCGCGTAGAGCAGGGTTTCGTCGTTGGACACCCCGGGCACCACCTCGTTAAGCTGCTTGAGCCCCTCGATCATGTTGGTCACGATGCGCTCGGGCAGGGCCAAGGCGATGTCGCCGGGCGTGGCGTTCTTGAGCGTGGGCCGGATGGTGGAGTTCTTGATGCGCTGCGGGGTGCTGCGCCGGCCCCGGGTGAGGTCGCCGAAGCGCTGCAGGATGGGCTTGCCCCCGCCGATGAGGGTGGCCAGCCGGCCCAGGGCCTCGCCGTAGGCCTGGTTGTCGGTGACCGGCTCGGTGAGCACCACCTTGGAGAGGAAGGCGAAGTTGGTGTTCTGGGATTTCTTGTCCAGGAAGGCGTGGCCATTCACGCACACGAAGTCCTGGTAGTTCTCCAGGGCCACGAACCCGCCGGGGTTGGTGCAGAAGGTGCGGGTCAGGTCGTCGTACTTGGCGGTCTGGATGAAGAAGGTGGGGTCGTAGATCACGTCGGTGATCTCCTGCATGATGTCGCGGTGCACCTCCACCCGCACCCCCACCTCGATGCCGCGCTGGGACAGGCCCAGGCTAAGTGAGCGAGCCAGTTCCGAGACCCACTCCGCGCCCACCCGGCCCGGGGCCAGGATCACGTTGTCCGCCCGGTACTCGCCGCGGTTGGTGGCCACCCCGGCCACCCGGCCATTCTCCACCAGGATGTCGCGCACCTCCTCCGAGGTGTGGATGGTGACCCCGGCCTCGCGGATGGCGTCGGCCATGCGGCCGATGTGCCCGGGCAGGCGGTCGGAGCCCATGTGCTTCTGGCGGATGAGTAGCAGGTTGATGCCGGCGCGCAGGGCGCGGCGGCGGATGGCGCGGGCGGCGTCCATGTCCGTGGGGAAGACCGGGCCGTCCATGCCGAAGCTGTTGAAGATGTCCTCGGTCTCCCGGATGAGGTCGCGGGCCGCGTCCTCGGGCATGAACTGGGTGAGGTCGGTCTTGCCCAGGATGTGGATGAAGTTGAGCTTGCCGTCGGAGTACAGCCCGGCCCCGCCCACCCCGGAGAGGATGTTGCAGGGCTTGCAGTGCAGGCACTCCCCGGCCACGTCCATGGGGCAGGAGCGGTTGGCGGCCTGCTTGCCCTTGTCCAGGAGCAGGACCTTGAGCCGGGAGTTCTTGGACAGGTAATAGCTGGCGAAGAGCCCGGCCGGGCCTGCGCCGACCACGATCACGTCGAAGGGGCCGCCGGAGCGGGTGGGGGTCATGGCGTTCTCCTGATGGGCGTGGGGGCGCGGGCGCAGCCCCCCATTTGGCTCATCGCACCAATAGGGAACAATATCAACCCGGAAGTGGGCGGGGCCGGGGCAGGGCTTGCCTTTCCCCGGGGGCGGGGGTAAGCAGGCGACTTCACCCGTCCGTGCCTGGACGGAACACCTAACGTATTGGAGCAACACGCCCATGAAGAAGTTTGCGCTGACGATGGTTCTCTGCCTGGCTGCCCTGGCCGCGGCCTGTTCCCAGGAAGCCCCCAAGGCCCCCAAGGTGGGAGTGGTGGACCCCAATGAGGTCTACACCAACTGCAAGGCGGCCACCGAAGCGTCCCAGTATCTCCAGGCCATGAGCAAGACCCTGCAGGCCGAGGTGCTGGCCGCCCAGAAGGGCATGCAGGAGGACACCAAGGACGCCAAGGCCAAGGAAGAGAACTCCAAGAAGTTCCAGGAGGCCCTGCAGAAGTACCAGTCCACGGTGGGCAAGGAGCAGAGCCGCATCGTGACCATCCTGAACGACTCCTTCCAGAAGGCCGTGGAGGCCTACCGGGCCAAGAACAACTATGTGCTGATCCTGACCAAGGAGAGCGCGGTGGCCGCCGGCCCCGCCGCCGACGTGACCAAGGGCGTGATCGAGGCCATGAACGGCATGGACATCAAGTGGAAGGCCGAGGAGCCCAAGGCCGAGTCCGCCGCCCCCGCCGCCGCCCCGGCCGCCGAGGAGAAGAAGGACGACAAGGCCGCCGCCCCCGAGAAGGCCCCGGAGAAGAAGGAAGACAAGAAGGAAGAGAAGAAGCAGTAGCTTCCGCTCCCCTCGCGCTGACGCAGGCCCGCCCCGGGAGACCGGGGCGGGCCTTTTTGTGCCCCGCCGGGCGTTTGACAGCCCCGGCCCGGCAGTGCGAACCTCGGACATGGACTGGTTGCGGGTCATCGCCCACCTGGACATGGACGCCTTCTTCGCCTCGGTGGAGATCGCTGACGATCCCTCCTTGGCGGGCAAGCCGGTGATCATCGGGGCCAACCCGCGGGGGGTGGTGTCGGCCGCGTCCTACGAGGCCCGCAAATTTGGGGTGCACTCGGCCATGCCGGTGATGCGGGCGCGCAAGCTCTGCCCGCAGGGGGCGTTCCTGCCCGGCCGGCACCGCCGCTACGGCGAGGTCTCCCGGGTCATCTTCGGCCTGCTGCGGGACCTGGCCCCGGTGGTGGAGCAGACCTCGGTGGACGAGGCCTACCTGGACCTCACCGGCACCCGCCGCCTGCTGGGGGAGCCGGAGGCGGCCGCGGCCATGCTCAAGGCCCGCATCCGGGAAACCACGGGTCTGACCGGCTCGGTGGGCCTGGCCCCGGTGCGCTTCGTGGCCAAGATCGCCTCGGACTTTCAGAAGCCCGACGGCCTCACCGTGGTGAAACCCGATGCGGTGGCGGCCTTCCTCGCGCCCCTCTCCCTGGGCAAGATTCCCGGGGTCGGCCCCAAGATCCGCGACCACCTGGCCAGGCTGGGGGTGCGCACCATTGCCGAGGCCTTGGCCCGGGGCCGGGAGTTCCTGGTCGAACAACTGGGGGACAACGGCGGGGAGTGGCTCTGGGAGCGGGTGAACGGCATTGACGACAGCCCGGTGGAGCCCGGCGAGGGGCAGAAGAGCATGGGCGCGGAGAACACCTTCGCCCGGGACACCCGCGACCCCAGGGAGCTCGCCCGCTGGCTGGCCCTGCAGGCCGAGCGGGTGGGCCGGGAGCTGCGCGCCGACGGCTATTTCGGCCGCACCGTGACCCTCAAGTACAAGTACGCG
>JAEXTU010000388.1 GCA_023453335.1 Pseudomonadota bacterium
GTTGTGGGCCAGGGGCGCTCCGGCGGCCAGGCCGGGCAGGATGCGGGTCCCGGCCGCCAGGACCAGACCCAGGGCCAGGCCGGTGGACGGCCACAGGGCCAGGGCGGCGGAGCCGGGATTGACGGCGAAGAGACCCAGCCGGGCCAGCAGGGCGTAGCCCAGGGCGGCGCCCAGCCAGGCCGCGGCCCAGCGCCGGTGCGGCGCGAAGCGGGCGAGGATACCGGGCTGGGAAAGGGGCATGCGCTTCCTTGGGGCGGGGGCTGACTGATGGTTAGCTGCTAAATCTTACCCTGCCGGCCGCGCCAGTCAAGGCCGGCTCAGGGGCCGGCCACCGCCGCCCGGCGGCGGGCCAGGTGCAGGTTGGGCAGGGCGATGCCGGCCACGATGCAGGCCACGCCCGCCACCTGGGGCAGGGCCACCGGCTCGCCCAGGACCAGGGCGGCCAGGACCAGGGTGGCCACCGGCTCGAACGAGGAGAAGATGGAGGCCAGCGCGCTGCCCACCCGCTCGATGGCGGCGAAGAGCAGGGTCACGGCCAGGGCCGAGGAGATGAGCCCCATGCCCGCGGCCAGGGCCAGGCGCTTGCCGTCCAGGGCCAGGATCGGCCCGGGGCCGCCCACCAGGTTGAAGAACAGGGCGGCGCAGAGGATTACGTACAGGGTCAGGCTGCGCGCCCGCTCGCCCTTGAGGAAGGTCTGCACCAGGGTCAGGTAGGTGGAGTAGGTGAGCATGGCCCCCAGGGCCAGGAGGATCCCGCGGGCGGCCATGTCCCGGGCGAAGGCGTCGTAGAACACCAGCCCGCAGCCGGCCAAAACCAGGGCCAGGGCCGCGCCCACCACCCGGGTGATGCGGGTCCGGCCCAGGGCTGCGGCGACCAGGGTCACCGCCAGGGGATAGAGGTAGAGGGTCAGGGAGGTGGTGGCCGCCGGCACGTAGGCCAGGGAGCCCATGAAGCACAGGCTCTGCACCGGGTAGATGCCCACCCCGAGCAAGGCGGCCTTGGCCAGGGTGCGCGGCCCGACCTTGAGCAGCTCCGGCCGGGTGGCCGCGGTGAAGCCGCCCAGGATGAGGGCCCCGGCCAGGAAGCGGTACTGCACGATCTCCCAGGTGGTCAGGCCCAGGCCGTAGCCCAGCTTGCCGAACACCGCCAGGGTGCCGAAGCAGCAGGCCGACAGCACCGCGTACACCAACCCCCGCATGCCCACCTCCAGCGAGCGCGCTAGCCCGAAAGCCGGCCCTTGGCAAGGGCCGGAAACGACGGTTTCCGGCAGGCGTGCGCCCGCCGGAGGCCTCGGGGTTCACTTCCGCCCCCGCGGGGGCGCCGACGCCTAGTTCCCGGCCGCGTCGCGGGCCCGGATCTCGGCGCGCTTGATCTTGCCGGAGATGGTCTTGGGCAGCTCGGGCACGAACTCGATGACCCGGGGGTACTTGTAGGGCGCGGTCACGGTCTTCACGTGCTCTTGCAGTTCCTTGGCCAACTCCTCCGAGGCCTCGAAGCCTGCGGCCAGGACCACCGTGGCCTTGACCGCCTGGCCCCGCACCTGGTCCGGCACGCCGGTGACCGCGGCCTCGATGACCGCGGGGTGGGAGATGAGCGCGCTCTCCACCTCGAAGGGGCCGATGCGGTAGCCCGAACTCTTGATCAGGTCGTCCATGCGGCCCAGGAACCAGAGGAAGCCGTCCTCGTCCACCCAGGCCTTGTCCCCGGTGTGGTAGATGCCGTCGTACTCGGCCGCGGCGGTGCGCTCCGGGTCGTCCAGGTAGCAGGTGAACAGGCCCACCGGCCGCTTGCCGTTCACCTTCACGCAGATCTCCCCCTCCTCGCCCGGGGGCACGGGCTTGCCCTCGGCGTCCAGGAGCACGATGTTCCAGCCCGGGCAGGGCCGGCCGATGGAGCCCGGCTTGGGCTCCATGAAGGGGAAGGTGGCCACCTGCAGGGTGGTTTCGGTCTGGCCGTAGCCCTCGTAGATGGGCAGGCCGGTGGCGGTCTTCCAGGCGTAGAACACCGAGTCGTTCAGGAGTTCGCCCGCGGTGGTGCAGTGGCGCAGGGCCGCGAGGTCGTACTTGGCCAGGTCCTGGCGCACCAGGAAGCGGTACACCGTGGGCGGGGCGCAGAAGGTGCTGACCTGGTTGTCGGCTAAAACCTTGAGCAGCTCCGCGGGGTCGAACTTGCCGCGGAAGTCGTAGACGAACACCGAGGCCCCGGCCATCCACTGGCCGTAGAGCTTGCCCCACACCGCCTTGCCCCAGCCGGTGTCGGCCACGGTGAGGTGCACGTCGCCCTCCGCCAGGTCGTGCCAGTAGGCCCCGGTCACGTAGTGGCCCAGCGGGTAGGTGTGGGGGTGCTCCACCATCTTGGGCATGCCGGTGGTGCCCGAGGTGAAGAAGATGAGCAGGGGGTCGTCCCCGCCCGGGGCGTCCGCCGGCCGGGGGAACTCGTCGGCGGCCGAATACCGGATGTCCTCCAAGCGGAACCAGCCGGCATGGGCCTCGCCCGGTCCCACCTGGACCAGGTGGCGCAGGGTGGGGGCGTCGGCGCGGGCCGCGTCCACCTTGGCGGCCTGGGAGTCCTCGCAGATGACCCCGGCCAGCTTGCCGAAGTTGGCCCGGTACACGATGTCCTTGGTGGTGAGCAGGTTGGGGGATGGCACCGCCACCGCGCCCAGACGGTGCAGGGCCAGCATGGCGGTCCAGAACTCGATGCGCCGGAAGAGGATGAGCATGATCCGGTCGCCCTTCTTCACCCCCATGGCCTTGAGCGCCCCGGCCAGGCGGCAGGACTCGCGGCGCAGGTACTCGAAGCTCACGTCGCGCCGGGCGTTGTCCGGGCCCACGTGGACCAGAGCCTTGCGCTGCGGGAACTGGCGGGCAATGGGGTCGAAGCTGTCGTAGGCGAAGTTGTAGCCCGCGGGCACGTCGAGTTTGAACGTGGCGAGGAATTCCTCGTAGCTGGTGGGTTTGAGCTTGTTCACGGCGGTCTCCTAGAGGATCACGTCCAGGAACTGGGCGTCGCGCCCGTCCAGGCCGCGCAGGGCGTGGGGGTTGGAGGCGTCGAAGTACAGGGAGTCGCCGGGCTCGAGCGTGAGCTTCTTGTGGCCCAGGGTGACCTCCAGGCGGCCTTCCAGCATGTACACGAACTCCTGGCCGGGGTGGGAGGTGAAGCTGAGCGCGTTCTCCTCCTTGGCCGGGACCCGGATGAGGAAGGGCTCCATCTTGCGGCCGGTGAAGGTGTAGGCCAGGTTGCGGTAGTCGTAGTCCTTGCGTCGCTCCACGGACAGGCCCTGGCCCTTGCGCACCAGGCAGTGGTCGTGCAGCCGGGCCTCGCCGCCGGAGAGCAGCACCGTGAGGTCCACGCCCCCGGCCTTGGCCGCGGCGGCCACGTAGCTCACCGGGATCTCCACTGTGCCGGATTCGTACTTCTCCAGGGTATCCAGGCTCACGCCCAGGCGCTCGGCCATGGCCGAGGGTCCCAGTCCGATGGCCTCGCGCAGGCCGCGCAGCCGGGGTCCGATCTCCTTGTAGGCCTGATCCATGATGGTTTCCTCTTGGGTTTGTCCGTCCCTGCTATGCGTTGGCTAGGCGTCGGGATACAGCTCGGCGGCCAGCTCCCGCAGCTTGTACTTCTGCACCTTGCCGCTGGCGGTCATGGGGTAGGCGTCCAGGAAGTGGACGTAGCGGGGGATCTTGTGCCAGGCGATCTTACCCCGGCAGAAGTCCTGCACGTCCTCGGGGGTGACGCTCGCGCCCTCCCGGAGCACGATGAAGGCCCCTACCTCCTCGCCGTACTTGCGGCTGGGTACGCCCGCCACCTGCACGTCCTTGATCCCCTCCATGTGGTAGAGGAACTCCTCGATCTCGCGGGGGTAGACGTTCTCGCCGCCGCGGATGATCATGTCCTTGAGCCGGCCGGTGATGGACAGGTACCCGGTCTCGTCCATGACCCCCAGGTCGCCGGACTTGAGCCAGCCGTCGGGGGTGACCGCCTTGGCCGTGGCCTCGGGCAAATTGTAGTAGCCCTTCATCACGTTGTAGCCGCGGCAGCACACCTCGCCGGTGCCGCCCCGGGGCAGCTCCTCTCCGGTCTCGGGGTCGGCCACCTTGACCTCGATGCCGGGCATGGGCCGGCCCACGGTCTCGGTGCGGCGCGTAATGTCGTCGCCCTCCCGGGTCTGGGTCATCACCGGCGAGCCCTCGGTCAGGCCGTAGCAGATGGTGATGTCGCGCATGAACATCTTCTCCATGACCTGGCGCATGGTGTGCACCGGGCAGGGCGAACCGGCCATGATGCCGGTGCGCAGGGAGGAGAAGTCGATCCTGGGGAACAGGGGGTGCTCCAGCATGGCGATGAACATGGTGGGCACGCCGTACACCGCGGTGCACTTCTCGCCCTCCACGGCCAGCATCACGTCCACGGGCTTGAACATCTCCACGATGACCATGGTGGTCCCGTGGTTCACCGCGGCCATGACCCCCAGCACGCAGCCGAAGCAGTGGAACAGCGGCACCGGCAGGCAGACCTTGTCGTTGGGGCCGAAGCCCTGGTGGAAGCCGATCCAGAAGCCGTTGTTCAGGATGTTGAAGTGGGTGAGCATGACCCCCTTGGGGAACCCGGTGGTGCCCGAGGTGTACTGCATGTTCACCACGTCGTGCGGGTCCAGGGAGGCCTGGCGCTCGGCATAGGCCTCGTCGGTGACCACCGCGGCCAGGGAGAGGATCTCGGGAATGGCGTACATGCCGCGGTGCTTCTGCGGCCCCAGGAAGAAGACCCGCTTCAGGTGGGGCAGGGCCGCGCAGGAGAGTTCGCCGCGGGGCTGGGTGCCCAGCTCGGGCACCAGTTCGCGCAGGGTGAGCACGTAGTCCGTGTCGCGGAACCCGTCGATGAGGAAGATGTTCTCGCACTCGGACTGCTTGAGCAGGTACTCCAGCTCGCGGATCTTGTAGCTGGTGTTCACCGTGAGCAGCACCGCGCCGATGCGGGCGGTGGCGAACATGAGGCTGACCCAGTGCGGCACGTTGGTGGCCCACACCGCCACCTTCTCGCCCTTCCGGATGCCCAGGGCCATGAGGCCCTTGGCCAACTGGTCCACGTGGTGGTCGAACTGCCGCCAGGTGAGGCGGAAATCCCGGTCGTGGTAGACCAGGGCGTCGTTGTCCGGATTCTTCTGCGCGGTCTCGCGCAGAAGCTGGCCCAGGGTGATCTCGCGGGTGACGGGGCGATCCACAGACACCTCCTAGAAGGGAACGTACACGACCGCGTGGATGGCCGCGGGCTCGTCGCCCTCGCAGGCCACCAGGTGGGGGACCACGGAGTTGTAGTAGGCGCTGTCGCCGGGGGCCAGCACGAGGGTCTTGGCGCCGTAGACCAGGCGCACCTTGCCGCGCAGCACCACGATGAACTCCTCGCCCTCGTGGGATCCGGGCTCGGCGTCGGTCCCCCCGGGCTCCATCTCGATGTAGAAGGGCTCCATGTGCCGGTCGGCCTTGCCGCGGCCCAGGCAGTGGTAGTCCATGTGGCCGGGGCGGTGCACCCCGGTCTGGGCCAGGGACGCGCCCTGGCGCTCCTCGGCCCGGACCACGCAGGGGTCCTCGCCCATCACGTCGTCGGTGAAGGTGCCCAGGCGCGCACCCAGGGCGCGGGAAATCTTGACCAGGACGCCCAGGGCCGCGGACTCGCCCGAGTCCTCGATGGCGGCCAGCCGCTCCAGGCTGATCTGGGCCTTGCGGGCCAGGTCGTCGCGGGTCAGCTTGCGCTCTTCGCGCATGGCCCGGATGCGGGCGCCGAGCTTGGGACTGTACATGCATGACCTCCTGAAAGGCGAGATATCCCGGCTTGTTGTCGCATGGCGGGCCAACCGGGGCGCGGGACGGCGGACCATACGCCAAATGTCGCGGGCGGGCAACTCCTTGTATGCGCTAGGAATTGGCGGCCCGGCTCAACGGATGTCGAGGTGGCGTTCGGCGGAGAGCACGGCCGGAGGCTCTCCGGACGGGGAGCGGAGGGTGAGGGTGAAGGCCCCGGTGTAGGCGCCCGGGGCCCAGGGGGCCACGCGGCGGCGTTTGCCGATGTAGACCAGGCTCTGCGCCTTGTTCCGCCCCAGGACCTGGCGGTGCTCGGCCAGGACCGCGCCGTCCGGCCCGGTGAGGCGCAGGAGGAGTTCATCCCCGGCGCGGGCGCCCAGGATCTGGACCCAGAAGATGATTGCCGGGGCCAGGACCGAGAGCCGGGCCTCGGCCTGGGGCAGGTCCGTGTCGGGCGTCTTGGCGGCGAAGCCGGCCCAAGCCAGGGCGCTGGGCGCATAGGCCAGGCTGGCCAGGGCCGCGGGGCTCCAGAGCGGGGCGCTGCCCGGCCCGCACTGGGGTCCGCCCTCCAGGCCCCGGAAGGGGTCCACCGGCCGGCCGTCCTGGCGCACGGCCAGTTCCACGTGGGGGAACTCGGCGCGGCCGGACATGCCCACCAGCCCCAGCACCTGGCCGGCCTCCACCCGCTGGCCCTGGGCCACCCGGATGCTGCCCCGGCGCAGATGGCTGTACTGGGTCTCCCAGCCGCCGGGATGGGCCAGGACCACGGCGTTGCCCGCCTCCTTGCCGGCCACCTCGGCGGCGGTGAAGGGGCGGTCGGCCGGGTCGGGCGCATCGTTGCGCACCGCGCGCACCATGCCTGCGGCAGCAGCCCGCACCTCCACCCCGGCCGCCAGGGCCGCAGGGTCCAGGGGGCGGATGTCGGTGCCTTTGTGGCCGTCGTAAGCCAGGCCCCCGCATGTATAATCCCGGGACCCCGGGCCGGGGTCCTGGTCCACGTAGTTCTGGATGAAGCAGTCTTGGCCGTTGGTGCAGCGCACCGGGGATTCCAACGCCAGCCCCGGGTCCTGGGCCGCGGCCCGGACGCCCGGGCCCAGGATCAGGAGAAGGCAGAGGAGGAGGGGGGCGATCCGGGGCATGGACCCACCCTACACGGGTCCGGCCCCGAACAAAAGAAGCGGGCGATCAGTCGGCGTCCCGGGGATCGCGGCCGGGAAGCAGCTGCGGGGGAACGCCCAGCTCCTGCAAGGCGTCGCTGACGCGCTTGGAGCGGCGCTTGCCCTGGACGATGTAGGAGATGAAGGACGGGTCGACTCCGATCTTGGCGGCCAGTTCGCGGTACCCGATGCGGTGGTAAGCCAGCCAGGTCTTCAGCGCGGTTTCCCGGCTCACCTTGGAGAGGTCGAGATGTATGTTCATATACGTCGGTTGAACATGGTATCCAGTGCTGGCAACTAGTTGCCATAAACCTGGGGAAAAGAAAAGGGGAGAACCCCACATCAGGACGGGGTTTTTGTACAACCTGGTGAAGTTTTGTCAGTTCGGTGTGACGGTTCAGTAGAAAGACGGATCAGGAGGCGGCAGGACGGTCAACCGGCGCGCTGGGTTCGGGCAGGAGTTCGCGGGGGATGCCCAGGGCCACGAGGCGGTCCACGAGATCGCGGGAGGATCTCTGGCCGTTGATGATCTTGGTCACGGTGCCGCGGTGCACGCCCAACTGCTCGGCCAACCACTTCTTCTCGATGCGGTGGTAGGCGAGCCACGTGCGCAGGGCGGTCTCCCGGCTGACCTTGGTGAGATCGAGCGTGATGGCCATGGTACCCCAGTCAGGCAGGATATCCCGCGGCCTGACTCGGGGTATTTTGGCAAGAAATTGACCAAATGGGAATGAAAAAAGAGTTCAGGAAATCAGGCAGGTGACATTTTTGTGGGGGAAAAGCTCAGGGGAGCAACTCCCCGGGGATGCCCAGGGCCTCCATGGCGCGGAGCAGCCGGGGCGACTGGCGCTGGCCGGCGATGACCCGGGTCACGGCCGAGGGGCCCACGCCCAGGCGCTGGGCGAGTTCCTTTTTGGACAGGTTGTGGTATACCAGCCAGGCATTGAGCGCGGCGGCACGGTCCACCTGGGACAGGTCGAGCAACAGGCGTGCGCTGGCCGGAGAATCGTTCATGCGCCCAGCCTCCCGGGTGCGCTTCGGTTCGTGAGCAGGCCGCCGCCACAGGGCGGCATCCCATTGAACACTTTGCAATTCAAGACATATCGCTCCGGCCTTAACCCGTCAATGAATTGTCCGTTCAAAAGCCTTATGCCGCAACCGGTTTCCCCCATCCATCCCCCTGACGACTACGCCCGCTTCGCCTGGGCCTACGACGCCCTGACTGCGCCGTTCCTGGATTCAACCCGGCGCAGTGTGCTCGCGGCCCTGAGCCCGGCCCGCCACTCCCCGGTCCTGGACCTGTGCTGTGGGACCGGACGGCTCCTGGCCATGCTCCGGGCCGCGGGGTTCGGCGTGGCCGGGGTGGTCCTGTCCCCGGCCATGCTGGCGCGCGCCCGCGCGGTCGTGCCCGGGGTCTGGCTGCACCAGGAGGACGCCGCCCGTACCTCCTTCCCGGATGGCGCGTTCAACGCCGCCACCATCGCCTTTGCCCTGCACGAGAAGCCCGAGCCCGTGCGCCTGGCCATCCTGGCCGAGGCCCGCCGGGTCCTGGCCCCGGGCGCACCGCTCCTGGTCTGCGACTACGCCGCGCCACAGGACGCCGCCTCCCGCCTGGGCCTGACCCTGGCCCGGCTGCCCGAGCGGGCCGCAGGCGCGGAGCACTACCATCTGTATTGCGATTATCTGGCGCGGGGAGCGACCGAGGGCCTGCTCACCCGGCACGGCGAGCCGTACGAGCGGCTGGACCGGTTCCTGTACGGGGCGGCCGGGTTGTACCGGGTGGGCTGAGGAAGAAGGGCAATTCCTGAATTGCCCCTACATAAGAGAATCGCAACAGCGCGTCAGGCAGTGCCCTCTTCCGTAGGGGCGGTTTGCGAACCGCCCTCTTCGCGCGGCCTGGGTGCAGCGGCTACTGCGCCGCCTTGTGCAAGGCGGCCATGATCGTCTCGGCGGTGGCCGTGTCGCCCAGGTGGTGGTGGCAGACCGCGGTGAGGTGCAGGGCCTGGGGCAGGTGGCTGAAGGCCCGCAAGTAGTTGCGCGCGGCCTCGAAATGCCTCTGGTTCATGAGGCTCACGGCCAGGGCCAGGGCGATGTCCGGGTTGTCCGGGAACTGCACGTGCCCGGTGGACAGGATGTGGACGGACTCCTCGTAGCGGCCGTGCTGCTGGCACAGCGCGCCCAGGGCCGCGTAGGCGGTGGGCTCCGGCGCGAAGCGCAGGGCGCGCTCCAGGAGCAAGGCCGCGGTCTTGTGCTTGTCCGGGATGGCCGGGTTGTCGGCCAGGTCGCCGTGCAGCAGGGTCAGCGCCAGCCGGGTCAGGAAGTCCGCATGCAGCGGGGCCATGGCCGGGTCCGGGTCCAGGTTCTCGGCGATGTCCAGGGCGAACGAGGGAATGAGCGGGAAGTGGGCCTCCTTCATGCTCCGGCCCCAGTCGTACACCGCGCGTTCAGGCAGCCGCGGGTCCAGCTCGTAGTATTTCACGTCCTCGATGCGCTTCAGCCACGTCTCGTCGGACAGGGAGAACTCCTGGCGAAAGCGGTCGTAGAGGGCCGAGCCCGGGTACAGGGTGAGCACGAAGAAGTGCACCACCAGGGGCTTGAGCTGCCTGATGAGGTCGATGTTCTCCCGGATGGTGGCCGCCGAATCGCCCGGGCTGCCGTAGATGAAATAGGCCCGGGCCAGGAGCCCGGCCCGGTGCGCCGCGGCGAATGCGTCCCGGGCCGCCTGGGGGGTGATGCGCTTGCCCAGGAAGGCGCGCACCTCCTCGGAGGCGCTCTCCACCCCGAAGCTCACCTGGATGCAGCCGGCCCGGCGCATGAGCTTGAGGGTCTCGTGGTCCACCAGGTCCACCCGGGAGATGGCGTTCCAGGTGACCTTCAGCCCTCTTTCCAGAATGAGTTCGCACACCCGGCGGGCGCGCTCCCGGTCCAGGGTGAAGGTGTCGTCGGACACATAGAAGTGGTCCACGCCCTTGGCGTTGAGCAGGGCCATCTGCTCCACGAAGTATTCCGGGGAGTGAAAGCGCACCTTGGGTCCCCAGAAGCGGGGGGAGCCGCAGAAGGTGCACTTGCCCGGGCAGCCCCGGGTGAGGGCCAGGTGCGAGTAGGTGTACAGCTTGGCCGGGTTGGGCAGGCTGTCCAGGTCCTCCCGGGGCGGGGCGCAGGGGTTGGCCCGGGCCGCGCCGGCCTCGCGCCAGGCCAGGTTGGGCAGGTCGTCGAACCGCGATTGGCCGGACTCCAGCCGCTCGGCCAGGGCCAGCATGGCCGCCTCGCCCTCGCCGCGGACCACGAAGTCCACGTCCGGGTAGTGGTCCAAAAAGAGCTTCCAGAGGAAGGTGGCGGCCACCCCACCCAGCACGGTCCTGACCCCGGGCAGGGCGGCCTTGGCCCGGCGGCACAGGTCCAGGGCCCCGAAGCGGTTGGCCTGGAGCACGGTGAAGCCGATGAGGTCGGGCCTAAGCGCTACCAGGGTGGCCTCGGCCGCGGCCAGGTCGCGGCCCTCGGCGTGCCAGTTGAGCACCTCCACGTGGTGCCCGGCCTCGGCCAGGGTGGCGGCCACGAACCACAGGCCCATGGGCGGGTGCACCACGTCCTCGGTGTGGGCGCGCGCCTCCAGCCAGGGCGCGTAGATCAGGGCGATGCGCATGGGCGGTGCTATAGGCCAGGACGGCGCGGAAGGCCAGCGCTAGGCGGCCAGTTCTGCGGCGTGTTTGCGCAGCAGAGCCCGCAGTTGGTGGTAGGTAAGGCCGAGCAGCCGGGCCGAGGTGCGTTGGTTGTGGCGGGCCTGGGCCAGGGCGGCGCGGAGCAGGGTGATCTCCAGGCTGCGCACTTCGTCTTTGAGGGAGGCGGGCAGGGGCGGGGAGGGCGGTGTTGCGACAGTCGCGGGCGCTGCGGCCGGGGCCGGCGTCTCCTCGGCCAGGGGCCGCCAGGGCGAGGCAAAAGGGTCCAGGTCCAGGGCGGCGATGGGCTCGCCCCCGGCCGAGTGCACGGCGCGCTCCACTGCATTTTTGAGTTCGCGGACATTGCCCGGCCAGGGGTGCGCCGCGAACTGTGCCAGCGCTTCGGGAGCGAAGTCCGGGGCCTCGGGCAGGCCCAGTTCCACGGCCATGCGCGCGGCAAAGTGTCGGGCCAGCAGCCCGGCATCGCCCTCCCTGGCCCGCAGAGGCGGCAGGGTGAGCACCGCGAAGGCCAGGCGGTCCAGCAGGTCCTGCTTGAAGCGGCCCTCCCGGGCCAGGGCCGGCAGGTCGGCGTGGGTGGCCCCCACCACCCGCACGTCCACCGTGATCGGCGCGCTGCCGCCTACCCGCTCGAACTCGCCGTACTCCACCACCCGCAGGATCTTCTCCTGCACCGGCAGGGGCATGGCCCCGATCTCGTCCAGGAACAGGGTGCCGCCGTGCGCCAGCTCGAAGCGGCCGCGGCGGCGGCCGGCCGCGCCGGTGAAGGCCCCGGCCTCGTGCCCGAACAGCTCGCTCTCCACCAGGGTGGGGGCCAGGGCTGCGCAGTTCAGGGTGACCAGCGGCCCCTGCCAGCGCGGGGAGAGGTAGTGCAGGCGCTGGGCGGCCAGCTCCTTGCCCGTGCCCCGCTCACCGATGAGCAGCACCGGCCGGTCCACGGCTGCGGCCCGGGACAGGCCCTCCAGGAACTCCAGGAAGGCGTCGGACTGGCCCAAGGCCTCCAGGGTGGCGCGGGATGATGTCATGGCTGATTAGTTCAATAATTGGTTAAATTGACTAATAATAGGCATAATACACCACGACGGGAGGACAGGTCAAATCGGCGAAGCCCGTGATTACGGCATGTTAGGAAACAGGGCCGGTTGGCACGGACCCTGCTCCAGGACGGGCAGACCGTATCCGCATCCCGGAGGTTCGCCATGGGCGTGTTTTCCCGCTTCAAGGACATCGTCAGCTCCAACCTGAACTCCCTGCTGGACAAGGCCGAGGACCCGCGCAAGCTCATCCGGCTCATGATCCAGGAGATGGAGGAGACCCTGGTGGAGCTCAAGGCCGGCTGCGCCAAGGCCATGGCCGACCGCAAGACCCTGGACCGGGAGCTGGCCGAGGCCGGGGCCCTGGCCGCCACCTGGGAGCAGCGCGCGGGCCTGGCTGTGGACAAGGGCCGCGACGACCTGGCCCGGGAGGCCCTGGCCGAGAAGCGACGCTTCCTGGACCGGGCCGACGCCCTGCACGCCGAGGCAGCCCACCTGGACGCTCTGGTGGCCCAGGCGCGGGAGGACATCGGCCGCCTGGAGGAGAAGCTGGCCGCGGCCCGCGACAAGCAACGTCTGCTGGCCGCCCGGCACGCCCGGGCCAGCGCTCGGCTGCGCGCCGGGGAGAAGGCCCGGCCCGTGGACAGCGGCGAGGCCATGCTCCGCTTCGACCAGTTCGAACGCCGCATCGAACGCCTGGAGGCCGAGGCCGAGCTCTCCGCGCCCCGCACCGGTTCGACCCTGGAGCGCGAGTTCGCGGCCCTGGCCGGGGACGAGGCCCTGGAGCGCGAGTTGGCCGCGCTCAAGCAGCGCAAGGCCGGCAGCGCGGACGGGGGTGCGGGGCAGGAGTAATTCTGCTACGCAGCACGGAAAACTTCCCGCAAGGACGGTGGCCCCATGCACGGACTCGGTTTCGCCCTCATCTGGCTCATTCTCATCCCCCTGGGGGTCATCGTGGCCGCCCTGATCCTGGGCGGCCGGCTCCTGTCCGGCCTGTTCTCCCGCTCCCGGCGCGAGGAGGCCGCGGACGAGGCGCGCATGGTCCAGGAGATGTACCAGGCCATGTCCCGCCTGGAGCAGCGGGTGGAGGTGTTGGAGACCCTGCTCCTGGACGCGGAGCGCCGCGCCAAGGGAGGCGGCCATGCCTGAGCGCGAGTTCTCCCCGCACGGGGTCTACCGCTCCCGGGACGGCCTGCTCCTGGGCGTGTGCCGGGGCTTTGCCGACGCCTTCGACATCTCGGTGTTCTGGCTGCGGGTGTTCGTGTCCCTGGGCATCCTGTTCACCGGGGTCTGGCCGGGCCTGGCCCTCTACGTGATCGCGGCCCTGCTCATGAAGCCCGCGCCGGTGCTGGACGCGGCCAGCGCGGACGAGCGCGAGTTCTACCACTCCTACGTCTCCTCCCGCGCCCTGGGCCTGTCCCGGCTCAAGGCCCAGTTCGACCGCCTGGACCGCCGCATCCGGCGCATGGAGGACGTGGTCACGTCCAAGGATTTTTCCTGGCAGCAGCGGTTCGAGCAGGACCGCTAGGCCGGGGACTGATTCTCGCGTTTCCCGATTGTCCTTCCTCCTCCGTTCCCTTCCTCGGCCGGATAGTCTCCCCTTGCCAACCACCCGGTTCGTCCCTACACGTACCACCCCTGCCCTTGGGCAGGACGTTGCTGTTTTGAGGTGTGCGATGACTGAGTTGCGTTCCGGCCAGCCGGAAGCTGCCGGGAGCGCCGTGCTCCCCAGGGCGCGGGGGTGGTCGTGGTG
>JAEXTU010000405.1 GCA_023453335.1 Pseudomonadota bacterium
GCGATCAGGGTGTGCGGCTTCATCTTCTTCCCGTTCAGGGCCACCGGGTCGCCGTTCTTGAAATCAATGGTCACTAACTCGGGCTTGTCCGGGGCATCCTCGGGCCGCACGGCCAGGAGGTAGGAGCCGGCCTCCGGGGCCAGGGCCGGGTCCTCCAGCTCGCAGCCCTCGAAGGAGAGGTGCAGCAGGTTGCGGTCGCAGGAATAGCCCTTGCCCCCGGCCTTGGTCACCGGGATGCCATTTTTCTTGGCGAACTTCTCCAGGTCCGAGCGCGACGCGAAGTCCCATTCTCGCCAGGGGGCGATGGTCCTGAGGTCCGGGGCCAGGGCCATGGTGGTCAGCTCGAAGCGCACCTGGTCGTTGCCCTTGCCGGTGGCGCCGTGGGCCACGGCCTGGGCGTTCTCGGCCCGGGCCACCTCCACCAGCTTCTTGGCGATGAGGGGCCGGGCGATGGAGGTGCCCAGCAGGTAGCGGCCCTCGTAGAGCGCGCTGGCGCGGAGCATGGGGAACACGAAGTCGCGGGCGAACTCCTCGCGCACGTCCTCGACGTAGGCCTTGGCCGCGCCGGTGTTGCGGGCCTTGTCCTCCAGGCCGTCCAGCTCCTCCTCCTGGCCCAGGTCGCAGGTCAGGGTCACCACGTCGCATTTGTAGTTCTGCTTGATCCACTTGAGGATCACCGAGGTGTCCAGACCACCGGAATAGGCCAGGACCACCTTCTTTATCTTCTGCGACTTCATCGGGTTGCCGTCCTTTAGGTAAACAGCCATTCGAGGATGGCCTTTTGCATGTGCAGCCGGTTCTCGGCCTGGTCCCAGACGATGGAGCGCGGGCCGTCCATGACCTCGGCGCTCACCTCCTCCCCGCGGTGGGCGGGCAGGCAGTGCATGAAGCGGGCCTCGCGGTCGGCCCCGGCCATGAGGTCGTCGTTAACCTGGTAGGGCGCGAAGATCTTCGCCCGATCCACGGCCTCGCCCTCCTGGCCCATGGAGGCCCAGACGTCGGTGTGCACGAAGTGCGCGCCGTCCACCGCCTCCTCCGGGTCGCGGGTGAGGAGCAGGTTGGCCCCGGCCTCGCGGCATACGGCCACCAGGTTGGGGTCGGGGTCGTAGCCCTCGGGGCAGGCCAGGCGCAGCTCGAAGGGGAACTGCACCGCGGCCTCGATAAGGCTCTGGGCCATGTTGTTGCCGTCGCCCACCCAGGCCACCCGGGTGGCGGTCAGGTCCGGCCGGATCTCGGCCATGCTGAGCACGTCGCTCATGACCTGGCAGGGGTGGTGGTCGTCGGACAGGGCGTTCACCACCGGGATGCTGGCGTAGTACGCCAGTTCGTCCAGTTTGGTCTGGCCGAAGGTGCGCACCACCATGCAGTCCACGTAGCGGGAGAGCACGCGAGCGGTGTCGGACAGGGGCTCGGAGCGGCCCAGCTGGGACTCCCGGGTGGTCATGAAGATGGTGGAGCCGCCCAGGTCGCGCACCGCGATCTCGAAGGAGACCCGGGTGCGGGTGGAGGCCTTCTCGAAGAGCAGGATGGCCGACTTGTTGGCCATGCACTGGTTGCGCACGCGGTCGCGCTTCATGGTCGTGGCCCGGGAGAGCAGGCCGTGGGCGGTTTCCCGGTCCAGGTCCAGGATGCGCAGGAAATGCTTGGTCATCGCTTCCTCGCACGGGAAAATGCCGCCGCCGCACCCGGGGGGGGTGCACGGCGGAGAAAAGAGCATTTCTAATCGGCCGAGGAATGCTTGTAAAGGGCCGGCCCGGCAGGCGGCTCAGGGCCTTGCCGCCGCGGTCGCATTCGCGCAGGGCGCGGCGGCCAGGGCCGCGTCCAGGAGGGCGTCCATGGCCTCCCCGTGCGGATAGCCGGCCAGGTGCAGCAGGCCGTGCCCGAGCAGGCGGTCGAAGTGGGCCGCGGGGTCCTGGCCGTAGAGCCGGGCCTCACGGGTGCAGGTCTCGGCGCTGACCACCACCTCGCCCAGGTACTCCCCCTCGCCCGAGGCCTCGAAGGAAAGCACGTTGGTGGGCCCGGGTAGGCCCAGGAACTCGGCGTTCAGGCGGGCCATCTCCCGGTCGCCCACGAGGGTGGCCTCCACGCAACGGCCGGCCAGGCCCAGGCCGGCCATGAGCCGCCGGGTGCGGCGGGCCAGCTCCTCGCGGCAGGCGGGCAGCCCGGGGAAGGGGCGGCAGCGCACCGCGGCCATGACCAGGCCGCGAGCGCAGCCGGAGGCCTTCGGCCCGCTCATCCCTCGCCCCGGGTGCGGGGAAAGGTGAGCACCTGGCCGCGGTCGGCCAGGCGGGGTCCGGCCTCGGCCGCGGCCTGGGCCGTGGCGCTGTCCTCGTCGCCGGGCTTGGCGGTCCGGGCCTTGTCCGGCTTGCCGCCGGGGTACTCGATGCGCTGGTGGAAGATGCCGGTGAGGATGCGCAAAAAGGCCTCGGAGAGCAGGTGCAGGTCCTTGAGGGTCAGCTCGGACTCGTCCAACTGGCCGTCGGCAAAGACCTTCTTCACGATGGTCTCGATGTGGCCCTTGAGCCGGCTGGGGGTGGGGTCCACCAGGACCCGCGAGGAGGCCTCGATGGCGTCGGCGATGAGCAACAGGCCCGCCTCCTTGGTCTGGGGCTTGGGTCCGGGGTAGCGGTACTCCTCCTCGCGCGGCGGCTCCTCGCCCTTGGCCCGGGCCTGCTCCTCGGCCTTGTGGAAGAAGTAGGAGATGAGGCCGGTGCCGTGGTGCTGGCCGATGAGGTCCTCGATCTCCCGGCCCAGCTTGTACTCCCGGCCCAGCTCCACGCCCTTCTTGACGTGGGAGATGAGGATGAGGGCGCTCATGGAGGGGGCCAGCTTGTCGTGCTTGTTCTCGCGGCCGCCCTGGTTCTCGATGAAGTACTGCGGGTTCTTGAGCTTGCCGATGTCGTGATAGAGCGCCGCCACCCGGGCCAGCAGGTGGTTGGCCCCGAT
>JAEXTU010000130.1 GCA_023453335.1 Pseudomonadota bacterium
TTCGTGCTGGGCGACCAGTACATGGCCGACTCCTTCCGGGCCGTGGAGCCCTTCGACCTGGACGCGGTGCCGGAGATCGCCGGCCCGGACCTGTCCGACGCCGGGGCGGAAGGGTACGAGCGCTACGCCGTGACTGAGAGCGGGGTGTCGCCGCGGCGCATCCCGGGCTACGGCAAGTCCCTGGTCTTGGCCGACTCCGACGAGCACACCCCGGACGGCCACATCACCGAGGACCTCACCGTGCGCAACGTGATGGTCGAGAAGCGGCTGCGCAAGGGCTGCGGCCTGCACGCCGAGGTGGTGCCTCCGGAGTATTCCGGCGATCCGGCCCCGGATCTGCTCCTGGTCAACTGGGGCACCAGCCGGGGCGCGGTGCTGGAGGCCGCGGCCGAGCTGCGCGCCAAGGGGGCCACGGTGGGCTGCCTGCACTTCAGCCAGGTCTGGCCGCTCAACCCCGACACCTTCCGGCCCGTGCTCAAGGCGGCCAGGGAGGTGGTCTGCGTGGAGGGCAACGCCACCGGCCAGTTCGCGGATCTGGTGGCCAAGGTGGCGGGACTGCGCATCGGCAAGCTGGTGCTGCGCTACGACGGCCTGCCCTTCACCGCACAGTACATCCTGGACAAGCTGGGCGCGGTCAGCGAGACCCTGCGCTGCCTGTAAGGAGACCACCATGTTCGATCCCAAGGAATTCGGCGAGTTCGAGACCGCCTGGTGCCCGGGCTGCGGCGACTACGCCATCCTCAAGACCCTGAAGGCGGCCCTGGCCGGCCTGGACATCCACCCCCACCAGCTGCTGGTGGTCTCGGGCATCGGCCAGGCGGCCAAGACCCCGCACTACCTGCGCTGCAACGGGTACAACGGCCTGCACGGCCGCTCCCTGCCCCCGGCCCAGGGGGCCAAGCTGGCCAACGGCGAGCTCACCGTGGTGGTGCACAGCGGCGACGGCTGCTCCTACGGCGAGGGCGGCAACCACTTCCTGGCGGCCATGCGCCGCAACGTGGACATCACCCTCTTTGCCCACGACAACCAGATCTACGGCCTAACCAAGGGCCAGGCCAGTCCCACCACCATGCAGGGCCAGGTGACCAAGGCCCAGCCCCTGGGCGCGCCGTCCAACCCCTTCAACCCGGTGGCGGTGGCCACGGCCATGCGGGTGGGCTTCGTGGCCCGCGGTTTTGCCGGGGACACCGAGCTGCTCAAGGACCTCATGCAGCAGGCCATTAAGCACAAGGGCTTCTCTCTGCTGGACATCCTGCAACCCTGCGTGTCCTTCAACAAGGTGAACACCTACGCCTGGTACAAGGAGCGGGTCTACCGCCTGGGACCGGAGCACGACCCCGCGGACTGGTCCGCGGCCATGCACAAGGCCGTGGAGTTCGGGGACCGCATCCCCACCGGGGTGATCTACCGCGAGGAGAAGCCAGACTTCGCGGCCCGCTTCCCCTTCCTGGCCGCCGGACCCCTGGGCCGGCAGCCGGTGGACAAGGCCGTCCTGCGCGAGGTGATGGAGAGCTTCGGCTAGTCCCTTTCCGGGCCCCTGCGGGGGAACTTCTGGGCGGGTGGGCCGGCCATTCCAGCCTGGCCCGCTATGCGGCCGAAGGGCACGGCATCGTGACTGTTTAGTCACCTGGCCTTCCTACAACAAATGCCTTTTTCCAGACAGTTCCGCAGAGTCTTGAAAACTTCTTGGCTTTTTTTACAGTTTTTCCTGGAAATTCCCCTCGGTGCTGGTAGACTAGACTCGCCTGAAAGTCCTCTGATGAAGAGGGCCGGCCGAGGACCGGCGAGGAGGGTGTCATGGTCGAGTGGACGTTGGGATTTGTGGCGGTGGTCCTGGTGAAGGTCCTGGCGGAGTTCTGGCGGTTTCGGCGGTCGACCGGGACCGGGCTGGACCGCTTCGACTTCAAGGCCGCCAAGTCCCGCGAGGCCTTGGTCCGCTAGCTGCGCCAAGGCGCTTTTCCCGTGGGGCAGCGCGGAGTGCGGGCTCAGGCCCTGAGGGTCTTTCCCGTCCCGCGGGCGAGGTCCGGCCAGAGCACGATCGCGGCCTCCCGGCCCAGCCGGGCAAAGAACACCGCATAGGCCGGCCCCTGGTTCGGCGTGATCTCCAGAAAACCCACCTTCTTGCCCGAGGTGCTGTTCTTCTCCCGCACCAGCACCCCGAAATCCTGCACCCGCATGCTGATGCGCCGCCAACCCAGGTGCCGCCGTGGGTGGAGCAGCACCTCCCGCACCTGGAGCAGGAAATCCTCGTCCCCGACCGGCGGCCCGGGCAGCCCGTCCAGGTCCCTCTCCAGTTCGGCCGCCTGGGCCAGGATCTGGCCCCGGGTGTGCTCCAGGGCCGCGCGGGCCTCGGAATAGGGCGCTTCCTCGCGCAACTGCATCTCCAGGGTCCGGGCCTCGTTGCGGGCCAGGTCCAGGGCCTCCTTGAGATCCTCCCGGAACTGTCCGGCCCGCTCCAAGCCGGCCGGGACCACCCCGGCCAGGTAGCCCAGCACGTGCTCCACGAGATGCTCCCGCACCTCCTGGCCGGAGCGGGCCGCGGTGATGACCGTGTGGTTCTCGAAGCTCACCGCGGTCTGCAGCACGTCCTTGCGCAGGATCTCGCCCTGTTGTTCGTATCCGAAGGTGGTGCTCTCCCGCCGCTGCATGGCCAGGAGGATGTGGCAGGTCCGGGCCGGGGTCCCGGCCAGCACGTCATGCACCTTCACCGCGCTGCGCAGAAAGTCCAGGCCCTGTTCCGGGCTGGGGAAGATGAGGGGGATTAGGGGGTTGCGGTCCCAGACCCCCTTGTCTAGGACCACCGGTTCGCCCAACTCGTCGGCCAGGGCGCGGGCGTACTCCAGGGCCGTGGCCGCGGCGTCGGCCAGGCGGGCCGGGTAGTCCGGCACCAGGCGCAGCCGGGGCGCGCCCGCGGCCAGCACCCGGGCGGCGCGGGCCAGGTGGTCCGGCATCCCGGAGGACTCCAGGGCGCATTCCGGGTGGGCGATGCGTTCGAACCAGTTCAGGAAACGGCTCATGGACCATCCGCGCCGCGGCCGGGGGCCGGTCAGGTTTTCCCGGGACTACGCCAGGTTAGTCCAGGTCCGGCCGGGTGTAAACGGCCCCAGAAAAAGGAACCCCCGGCCGGGCCGGGGGTTCGCTCGTTTGAGAGGGGATGCCGAGGGCCTAGTCGTACTTCACCGACGAGAACTGCATGAGCTTGTCCCAGTGGTGGTAGGCCTCGATGTAGCGGATGGAGCCGGTCTTGCCGCGCAGCACCATGGAGTGGGTGTAGGCCCCGCGCTTGTCGTAGAGCACGCCCTTGAGGAAGGTGCCGCCGGAGATGCCGGTGGCCGCGAAGAAGGTGTCGTCGCTCTTCACCAGGGTCTTGGTGGTGAAGATCTCGCGCAGGTCCTTGCCCGCGTCGATGATGGCGTGCTCCTCCTTCTTGGACTGGGGGTCCATGCGGCAGAACATCTCGCCGTTGTAGGCCTTGATGGCGCAGGCCGAGAGCACCGCCTCGGGAGTGCCGCCGGTGCCCATCATCACGTCCACCTGGGAGCGCGGGTCGCAGGCCATGAGCGCCCCGGCCACGTCGCCGTCGGTGTGCAGCTCGATGCGCGCCCCGGTCTCCCGGATCTCCTCCACGAGCTTCTTGTGCCGCGGCTTGTCCAGCACGAACACGATGAGGTCGTCCACGTCCTTGTCCAGGGCCTTGGCAATGCGCTTCAGGTTGTCCTTGACCGGCGAGTCCAGGTGCACGGCGTCCCTGGCCTCGGCGGGCACCACCAGCTTCTGCATGTAGTAGCTGCCCTGTGGGTCGTACATGCTGCCGGCCGGGGCCACGGCCACGGTGGAGATGGCGTTGGGCCGGCCGAAGGCCAGCAGCCGGGTGCCCTCCACCGGGTCCACGGCCACGTCCACCTGGGGGCCCTTGCCCGCGCCCACCTTCTCGCCGGAGTGCAGCATGGGGGCGTTGTCCTTCTCCCCCTCGCCGATGACCACCGTGCCCTCGATGCGCATGGAACTGAAGGTCGAGCGCATGGCCTTCACCGCGGCGTTGTCGCCGGCGTCCTTGTCGCCCTTGCCCAGCCAGCGGGCCGAGGCCAGGGCCGCGGCTTCGGTGATGCGCACCAGGTCCAGGGCCAGGTTCTTGTCCGGGGCTTGCGTTTCCATGTCTACTCCCCTGTCTGGAGTTTTTCAGCGATGAGCCGGGCCAGGTTGGCCGGCGTGAATCCGTATTGTTCCGCCAGGACCTCGGCCGGGGCGGAGTGGCCGAAGTGGTCGAGGCCCAGGATGAGGCCGTCCTCGCCCACGTACTTGTGCCAGCCGTCGCTGCGGCCGGCCTCCACCGCCACCCGCAGGCAGCCCTGGCCCAGCACCGCCCGCCGGTAGTCCTCGGGCTGCTCGGCAAAGACCTCCAGGCAGGGCAGGCTCCCCACCCGCACCCGGCGGGGGGCCAGCAGGGTGGCCGCGTCCAGGGCCAGGGAGACCTCGGACCCGGTGGCCAGGATGACCACCTCGGGCGCGCCGCCTGCGGCCTCGCGCAGCACGTAGCCGCCCTTGCCCGGGCCGGCGGCCACCGCGGGGTACTCGGCCGGGTCCAGCACCGGCAGGCCCTGCCGGGTAAGGAGCAGGCAGGCGGGCCGTTTCCTCTCGGCCAGGGCCAGCTCCAGGCAGGCCCTGGTTTCGGTGGCGTCGGCCGGCCGCAGCACCAGCATGCCCGGGATGAGCCGCAGGCTGGCCGCGTGCTCGATGGACTGGTGGGTGGGGCCGTCCTCGCCCAGGTGGAAGGAGTCGTGGGTGAAGATGTGCAGCGCGGGGATGTGCTGCAGGGCGGACATGCGCAGGGCGTTGCGCTGGTAGTCCGAGAAGGTCAGGAAGGTGGCGCCGAAGGCGACCAGGCCGCCGTGGAGCATGATGCCGTTGACGATGGCGCCCATGGG
>JAEXTU010000136.1 GCA_023453335.1 Pseudomonadota bacterium
CCCTGCCCAAGCGGGCCGGGGGCGGGGAGTCCTACGTGTCCCTGCGCGGCATCGGGCCGCGCTCCGCACAGCTGCGGCCCCAGGTGCGCCTGGTGGCCGGGCGCATGCCCCGGCCGGGCGCGGCCGAGGCCGTGGCCGGGGCCAAGGTCGCTGCGGGCTTCGTGGGCTGCGGCCTGGGCGAGCGCTTCCGCTTCGCGGCCCGGGAGTGGCTGGTGGTGGGGGTGTTCGAGGCGGGCAACACCGGCTTCGCCTCGGAGATGTGGGCCGACGCGGATCTGCTCATGACCTCGGCGCGGCGCTCGGCGTATTCCTCGGTGCTCCTGCGCCTGGCCGACCCCACCGCCTTCCCCGCGCTCAAGGAGCGGATGGAGAGCGACCCCCGGCTCACCGTGGAACTGCGACGCGAACCCCAGTACTACCTGGCCCAGTCCGAGATGATGGCCACCTTCCTGCGCATCCTGGGCCTTTCGCTGACCGCCATCTTCTCCCTGGGCGCGGTCATCGGCGCGCTCATCACCATGCACTCGGCGGTGGCCAACCGCTTCGCCGAGATCGGGACCCTGCGCGCCCTGGGCTTCCAGCGCCGGCACATCCTGGCGGCCTTCCTGCTGGAGTCCCTGCTCCTGGGCCTCCTGGGCTGGGCCCTGGGCGCGGCTGCCGCCTCCTGCCTGCAACTGGTCACGGTCTCCACCATGAACTTCCAGACCTTTGCCGAGCTGGCCTTCAGCTTCGCCCTGACCCCGGCCATCCTGCTCCAGTCCCTGGTCTTCGCCCTGGGCATGGGCCTGGCCGGGGGGCTCCTGCCCGCGCTCAAGGCGATCCGCCTCAGGGTGGTGGACGCCCTGCGCACGGCCTGAGCCTCCCCCTTCCCGGCGGACGCAGCGCCGCATCCTGCCGTCGGTTTGCATTTAACCCCGCAGTTGGGCTATGCTTAGCACGATACGCAGACCCCGGCCTCCTGCCGGGACTGGAGCCGTGCATGCATCGCCGCGCAGTACTCTCCGCCGCCCTGGCCGCCTTGCTGGTCCTGACCGCCCCGGCCCGGGCCGAGGGGCCGCAGCAGATCACCTTCCTGCACTACTGGACCGGCCACATGAGCGGCGGCATCGATGCTGCGGCCGCGGCCTACAACCAGTCCCAAGACCGTTTCCGGCTGCGGGCCACCGGGTTCGAGCACGAGTCCTTCAAGATCGGCATCAAGGTCATGCTGGAGAGCGGCAACCCGCCGGACCTGTTCTCGTACTGGGCCGGGGCGCGCACCCAGGCCCTGGCGAACGCGGGCCTGCTCGCCCCCCTGGACGACGTCTGGGCCGAGGCCAAGCTCGACCAGCGCTTCGCCCCCCCGGTGGCCGCGGCCTGCACGTACAACGGCCACAAGTACGCCATCCCCCTCACCCAGCATTGGGTGGGCCTGTTCTACAACGTGCGCCTGTTTGCGAAGCTGGGCATCTCCCCTCCCGCAGACTGGAGCACCTTCAAGGCCGCCTGCCAGGCCATCAAGGCCGCGGGCGTGGCCCCCCTGGCCCTGGGCAGCCGGGACCGCTGGCCCGCCCAGTTCTGGTACGACTACTTCCTGTTGCGCACCGCCGGCCCCGAGTGGCGCGACGCGCTCCTGGCAGGCAAGGGCTCCTTCTCGTCAGCCCAGTCCCGGCGGGCCTTCGCCCTGTGGAGGGAGCTGCTGGACGCCGGGTATTTCGTGGCCGACCCCAACCGCTACGACTGGTCCGAGGCCTGCATGATGGTGGCCTCGGGCAAGGCGGCCATGACCCTCATGGGCACCTGGGCCGGCGGGCTCTACGCGGGGCAGCTGGACCTGGCCCTGGGCCGGGACTTTGACGTGTTCCCCTTCCCGGTGGTGGACCCCTCCGCCCCCTGCGTGAGCCTGGGGCCCATCGACGCGGTGGCCGTGCCCCGCGAGGGGAACGTGGCCGCGGCCAAGGAGGCGGCGGTGTACTTCAGCGGCCAGGCCCCGCAGGAGGCCATGAGCGCCGGCTCCGGGGCCCTGGCCCCCAGCGGCCTGGTGCCGCCGGGGTTCTACCCGCCGCTCCAGGCCAAGGTGCGCACCCTCATCGGCGCCTGCCCGCGCTGGGCCTTCGCCTTCGACCTGGCCACCCCGCCGGCCCTGGCCACGGCCGGGCTGGAGACCCTCACCGCCTTCCTGGCCCATCCCGCGGACCTGGACCGCCTGCTGACCCGGCTCGACGAGTCGGTGGCCAAGGCCGGAAAGGCCGGCCCCTGAGCCATGTCCCAACTGCCCCGCCGCAGCACCAGCCTCACCCTGGGGATCATCGTGATCCTGGTGCAGAGCCTGGCCCTGGGGGGCATGGGCGCCTACATCCTCGCCCGCCTGTTCAACGAGGCGGACCGCACCCTGGAGCGCCAGGCCCGCATGCCCGGCCTGCTCATGAACCGCCAGGTGCTGCGCTACGAGTCCGTGGCCGACCGGGAGGTCATGACCGAGATGGCCGGGGACGAGTTCCTGGAGGGCATGGTGGTGGGAGCGGACGGCGCGGTGTACTACGCCACCCGGCCCGAGTACGTGGGCCGCGACGTGGCCCTGGTGCCCGGGGTGGACAGCTTCTGGTTCGCTGCGGGCGGGCGCGACCCCCGCCTGCTGCGCTGGGAGGAGGACGGGCACGGCTTCCTGGTCAGCGTCACCCCCATCGTGGCCTTCCCCGGGGCCGAGCCGGTGTTCTACGCCTACACCAAGCTGCGCACCGACCGCACCGACCAGCGCAAGCGCGAGGCCACCCTTTTCGTGGCCGGCCTGTCCCTGGCCTGCCTGGTCCTGACCACCCTGGCCATCCTGCTCATCACCCGGCTGGCGGTCACCACCCCCCTGCGCCGGCTCACCGCCACCGCCGACCTCCTGGCCCGGGGCCGGCTGGACCAGTTCACCGCCTCGGAGCGCGGCGACGAGGTGGGCAGCCTGTCCCGCTCCCTGGCCGCCATGCGCGACGCCATCCAGTCCAAGATCGCCGAACTCACCGCCGCCAACCGCGCCCTGGAGGCGGAGCAGACCCGCACCCAGGCCTTCCTGGACGCCCTGCCCGACATCGCCTTCGTGGTGAGCCCCGAGGGCCGCTACCTGGAGTTCCTCTCCCCGGCCCGCAACAACCTGTACGGCGACGGCGCAACCATGCGCGGCAAGCTGCTCATCGAGGTCATGCCCCCCGACCCCGCCAACCAGATCCTGGCCACCGTGACCCAGGCCGTGCGCACCCGTGCCCCCCAGATTCTGGAGTACTTCTTCGACCTGCCCGCGGGCCGGCGCTGGTTCGAGGGCCGCACCTCGGGCATCCGCGGCCGCGACGGCAAGGTGGAGGCGGTGGTCTGGGTGGCCCGCGACATAACCCAGCGCAAGGCCATGGAGGAGAGCCTGCGCCGGGCCAAGGAGGAGGCGGAGCGGGTGAGCGCCCAGTTGCGCGAGCTGGACGCCATGAAGAGCGCCTTCCTCTCCTCGGTGTCCCACGAACTGCGCACCCCGCTCACCTCGCTCCTCGGCTTCGCCAAGCTCTCCCGCAAGAAGTTCGCCCGCCATTTCCAGGACCTGGCCCAGGACAATCCGGACCTGGAGCACCAGGCCCGCCAGATCCTGGACAACCTGGACATCCTGGCCAGCGAGGGGGAGCGCCTGACCCGGCTCATCAACGAGGTGCTGGACCTGGCCAAGATCGAGTCCGGCCGCGTGGAGTGGCAGGACCAGGAAACCGATCCCGCCGCCTTGGTGCGCGAGGTGGCGGACGCCGCGCGCGGCTGGTTCGACCAGCTGCCCGAGGTGGAGTTCGTCTGCGACGCGGACCCGGATCTGCCCCCGGTGCGGGTGGACCCGGACCGGCTCAAGCAGGTGCTCCTGAACCTCCTGTCCAACGCGGTGAAGTTCACCAGCCGCGGCCACGTGCGGCTGCACGCCCGGGCCGCGGGGCACGGGCAGGTGGAGTTCACGGTGGAGGATACCGGGCGGGGGATACCGGAAGCGGAGCAGGAGCGGGTCTTCGACCTCTTCCACCAGGCCCAGGCCGAGGAGGCGGGCAAGCCGCGCGGCACCGGCCTGGGGCTCACCATCTCCCGCCAGATCGTGGAGCACTACGGCGGCAGCATAGCCCTGCGCTCGGCCCCGGGCCAGGGCGCCACCTTCGTGGTGCTGCTGCCGACTGCGCAGCCTACTTCGTGAGCTTGTCCAACTCCTTGACGATGACGCCCAGGTCCGGGCGGGTGTTGATGTCGTGCACGTCGATGAAGCGGATCACGCCCGCCTGGTCCACGATGATGATGGCCCGCTCGGCCACGCCCGAGGAGCGCAGCACCCCGTAGGCCGAGGCCACCGCCCCGTGCGGCCAGAAATCCGAGAGCACTGGGAACCACAGGCTGCCCATCTCCTTGACCCAGGCGAACTGGGAGGGGGTGTTGTCGGTGCTGATGCCCAGCACGATGGCCGAGTGCTTCTCGAACAGCTCCCGGGCAAAATTGTAGCCCGGCCACTGGTCCGAACACACCGGGGTGAAGGCCGCGGGCACGAAGGACAGCACCACGTTCTTGCGGCCCCGGTAGCTGGACAGGGTCACCTTGTCCCCGCCCACCGCGGGCAGGGTGAAGTCCGGGGCCGGCTGGCCCACCGCCACCTTGAGCACGCTGTCCGTGGCCGGCTGCCGCCCGGGGTCGTAGATGTGCTCCGGGGCCACCTGGCCCGCCCGGGCCGGGATCGCGGCCAACGCCGCCCACATTGCCAAACACATCAGCATCCGACGCATGGCGGGAACCCTCCGCAACAGGGCTAGTGAATGCCGGCCTTGGCCAGCAGGGTGTCCAGGAACTTGCCCGGGTCGCCGAAGGCGCCCAGGTGGCTGTGCAGCACGGTGAAGCCGCCCGCGCCGTCGGCCTTGAGCAGCATGAAATACGGGGTGCCCGGCCCGTTCAGGGCCTGATGGCAGGCGAACTCCTGGTCCGGAAACAGGGGGAAGGGCACCTGGTACTTGTCCCGGAAGAAGTCCACCTCGAAGGGGGTGTTGCCCGCACCGATGCCCAGCATCCGCATCGCACCCCCGGCCTTGGACTTCTGCAGCAGCCCGTACAGGGCGTTCACGTTCTTGGCCTCGGCCTGGCAGTACGGGCAGTACATGCTGAAGACCTCCACCAGCAGGAACTCCGCCTTGACCTGGGAGAGACGGAAGCCCCCCTCCCCGGCGGACAGGCCGAGATAGGCCGCGGCCGGCTTGCCCATCGGGCCGGCCACCTCCAGATCGGCAATGGCGGCGAGGTGCGGGTCCTGGCCCTGGCCCGAGGACCGGGCCAGGCCCGGGGCCAGGCAGAAGGCGAACACCAGCAGGAGAACGGGCAGACGGCGCATGGCGACCTCCGGGGCTATTTCCACCCAATGCACCCTAGTGCACCACAAAAAAAATGCAATCGGCCGGGGCCTGCGGCCATCCCGGCACCTTCGCGTCCGGGATAGTCCTTGCGCGCCGAACGGTTAGACATCCCCTCCCAGGTTGGCGGCTCCCCCGGGTTGCCGGTTGACACCCTGGCGGATTCACGAGAAATTCCAGGCTAGGCGCACACCCGCCGAGGACCCGGACATGGACATGGAATCCCTGCGCTCCACCGCCCTGCGCGAACTGGCCGCGATGCACCCGGACCGGGACCTCTCCCGGGTGGCGGTGCACACCGACACCACGGACTTCTACCGGGTCAACGCCGGCGACGTGGTGCTCCTGGAGGACGAGCGCCTCCTGGTGGGCAACAACACCCGAGAGGGCCGCTTCGGCCTGGACGACGAGGTCAAGTACTGGGTCAAGCGGGCCACCGACCTGGCCACCGGCCAGCGCAAGATCATCAAGCTCTCCTTCCAGGAGCGCTTCGACGCCAATATCGGCGGCATCCATTTCGAGTGCTTCCGCAGCCCGCGCAAGGAGTCCCGCATCCTGGAGCTGACCCGGGGCAACCCCAGCTTCATGCAGGGGCACACCCGGGAGGACGAGGCCGGCAACCCGGTGCGCATCCTGGACATCGTGGCCGGCCACTGCCTGCCCGACGTGATCTCCGCCCTGCCCGGCAGCCACGAGGAGTACTTCCACACCACCTTCCCGGCCATCCTCGACAATTTCATCGGCGCGGCCCAGGCCCTGGCCCTGCTCCACCAAAACGGGGAGAAGCACGGCGACGTGCGGCGCGACCACCTCTTCGTGACCCACGCCACCGGCAGCTACTGCTGGATCGACTTCGACTACAACTTCGTGCACCGGGAGAACATCTACGGCCTGGACCTGTTCGGCCTGGGCAACATCCTCATCTACCTGGCGGGCAAGGGCGACGCGGTCATCGCCGACCTGCGCGACCACTCCCCCGAGGTGTTCGCCACCCTCTACTGGGAGGACCTCTCCCTGGTCTGGCAGAACCGGGTGGCCAACCTGGGCAAGGTGTACCCGTACATTCCCAAGCAGCTCAATGACATCCTGGTCTACTTCTCCAACAACGCCACCATCTACTACGAGCGCGCGGACCAGATGATCGACGACCTGGCGGCCGCGCGCGCAGCCCTGGGGTGACGCCATGCAATTCCCCTTCGACGCCTTCAACGGACGCATCCTGGTCGCGGTGGACGGTTCGGCCAACGCCCGCCGGGCCGTGGCCCACGTGGCCGCGGTGGCCGCCTGCGCGGAGAGCGTGCAGATCATCCTGCTGCACATCATCTCCGAGCCGGACCCGGACTACTTCTCCTCGGCCGCCGAGCGCCTGGACTGGCTGGCCAGGCACCGCATGGAGGCCGAGGCCTTCATGGCCGACTACAAGCAGCTCCTGGCCAACCACGGCATTGCCGAGGGCCGCGTCACCGCACTCATCAAGGAGAAGGACTGCCCCTCCCTGTCCGAGTGCATCATGGACGAGATGCGCCGCCTGGAGGCGGGCACCATCGCCATCGGCCGCACCGGGCTCCAGGCCAAGGAGGAACTCCTCCTGGGCTCGGTCTCCAAGCGCATCGTGCACCACGCCAAGGACTGCGCGGTCTGGGTGGTGACGTAGGAACAACGCGAAGAAAAGGCGGGAAAC
>JAEXTU010000202.1 GCA_023453335.1 Pseudomonadota bacterium
GGACAAGCTTCTCCGCATGGAAGGCGCCCAGGCCGCCATCACCGCTGGCTACGACCCCGAAGTCGTCCGCCAGGTCGCCCGCCTGGTCAAGCTCGCCGAATTCAAACGCAAGCAAGCCCCCCCCGGCCTCAAGATCACCGACCGCGCGGTCGGGACGGGATGGAGGATGCCGATTGCGGCGGCGCTCCGGGGAGATAACGAGACACGATAAGGGGAGATCATGGATACATTTAGTTGTATTTTAAAAATACTCCAAGGTGTTTCCAATGCGTTTCTTGCACCAGTAATTGCCATATTTGGCATTTACTTTGCTTATCATCAACATGTAATACATAAAAATAAAATTAAACTTGATCTTTATGAAAAAAGATACTCCATTTACATCGCAATCAGGGATTATCTAGGCGATATATTAAGAAACGGGAATACAAGCATTGAGCGTGCCACTGAATTCTTTATTAAGACACGCGACTCACTCTTTCTCTTTGACAAAGAAGTATATGAACATGTCGAAAGAATATATCGTGAAAGTCTCGATTTATGGGAGCTACATGAAATGATTTACCCAGACGATAAAAGTCCAGGCATACAGATCGGCGAAGAACGAACCAATATTGTTAAGAAAAAAAGCGAAAAGCTAAAATGGCTAACAAGCCAAAGCGAAAAGACTCAAAATATGTTCAAGCCATACTTAACCATAATAATTCACTAGCAAATACGCGGCAACTGCTCCCCTTCCAGCATCCCGAGCAGCCGCTTGCCGCCCAGGCCGGTGGTCAGGATGACCTTGGCGGGGTTCTCGTCGGTGACGTGGCCGATCTGGACCGCGCCGTGGCCGAGGGGGTCGGCGTGCATGACCTCCAGGGCCAGCTTGGCCTTGTCCTGGGGCAGGACGCAGATGAGCTTGCCCTCGTTGGCCAGGTAGAGGGGGTCCAGGCCCAGGAAGGAGCAGCCCGAGGAGACCGCGGGCGTGACCGGGATGCGTTCCTCTTTCAGGAATATCCCCACGCTCGACTGCTCGGCGATCTCGTTGAGGGTGGTGGCCAGGCCGCCCCTCGTCGGGTCGCGCAGCACGTGGATGTCGCCCACCTGGGTGAGGAGCTTCTCCACCAGATGATTCAGGCTGGCGCTGTCGCTGGCCACCGGGGTCTCGAAGGTCAGGCCCTCGCGCTGGGCCAGGATGGTCAGGCCGTGGTCGCCCATGGTGCCGGAGATGAGCACCGCGTCGCCGGGCTTGGCGTTGTGGCCGCTGGGGTACGGGTCCACCAACACCTTCCCGACGCCGGTGGTGGTGATGAACACCTTGTCCGCAGCCCCTTTCGGCACCACCTTGGTGTCGCCGGCCACCACCTGCACCCCGGCCTCGGCCGCGGCCTTGCCCATGCTCTTGACGATGAGCTCCAGCAGGTCCAGGTCCAGGCCCTCCTCCAGCACGAAGGCGCAGGTCAGGTACAGGGGCCTCGCGCCCAGCATGGCCACGTCGTTCACCGTACCGTGCACGGCCAGTGACCCGATGTTCCCGCCCGGGAACACCACCGGGTCCACGGTGAAGGTGTCGGTGGACATGGCCAGGGGGCCGTCCACTTCCAGGAAGGCCGCGTCGTCCAGGCGGGCCAGGGGGCCGCTCGACAGGTGGCGGAGGAACAGGTCGCGCACCAGGCGGTGCGAGGCCCGGCCGCCGCTGCCCGCATCCAACAACAGCTTCGCGCCGCTCATGACAGCTCCAGGTGGAATCGGAAGTACGCCGCGCAGCTGCCCTCGCTGGACACCATGCACGGCCCCACCGGCTTGGCTGGGGTGCAGGCCTTGCCGAACAGGGGGCAGTCGTTGGGCTTCATCTTGCCCTTGAGCACCTCGCCGCAGCGGCACCCGGCCAGGGGCTTCACCTCTTTCACGGTGAGCCCCAGCGCGGCCAGGGCGTCGAACTCGGCATAGGCGTCCTTGAACAACAGGCCCGAGCCGGGGATGGTGCCAATGCCGCGCCACAGGGCGTCGGCCGGCCTGAACACCTCGTCCAGGATGGCCCGCGCCTTGGGATTGCCGCCGGTCGGCACCACCCGGGTGTAGTGGTTCACGATCTCGGCGCGGCCGGCGCGCTTCTGCCGGGCGATCTCCAGGAGGGACTGGAGGATGTCCAGGGGCTCGAACCCGGTGACCACCGCCGGGGTCTTGAACTCCTCGGCCACGAACCGGTACGCGTCCAGGCCGATGATGGCCGACACGTGGCCGGGCAGGATCAGGGCGTCCAGGGCGGTCGAGGGGTCCGAGAGCAGAGCGCGCAGGGCCGGGGGGACCAACTTATGGAAAGACAGGACCTTGAAGTTCTTGACCCCCGCGGCCTTGGCCATCTTCACCGTGGCCGCCACCGTGGGCGCGGTGGTCTCGAAGCCCACGCCCAGGAAGACCACGGTGTCGCCGGGGTTGTCCTGGGCCAGCTTGAGGGCGTCCATGGGCGAGTAGACGATGGCCACCCGGCCGCCCTCGGCCTGGGCCGACTTGAGGCTGCCGCCGCCCGGGCCGGGCACCCGCATGAGGTCGCCGAAGGTCGCCACCACCACCTGGGGCAGGGCGGCCAGTTCCAGGAACAGGGCCACCTCCGAGTCGTGGGTCACGCAGACCGGGCAGC
>JAEXTU010000177.1 GCA_023453335.1 Pseudomonadota bacterium
CCGCGGCCCTGAGCCAATACCTGGACCCCTCCCTGCCCCCACTCCGGCCCCAGATGCTCTGGGGCATCGCCGTGTTCATGGTCCTGCTCTGCAACTTCTTCCTCCTGAAATTCGGCCTGTACTCCGAGCGCCGGCCCTCCTCCCTGCGCAACGCCCTGGCGCGGACCGCCTATGCGGTCACCCTGGCCATGTCGGTGCTGGGGCTCAGCCTGTACGCCCTGAGTGTCACCCAGGTGAGCAACCTCTTCCTGTTCACCCTGGCCCTGAACATCTACCTGTTCCTGAGCCTGATCCGCACCCTGAGCGACTACATCATCGCCATGAGCCTCATCGCCCGCTTTCACAGCCGCCGCATTCTCATCATCGGGTCCGACCGCCGCGCCGACCTCATCGCCAAGCTCCTGAACCAGCAGCGCAGTTGGGGGCACCGGCTGGTGGGGCACCTCACCCCCACCCCGGACACCCCCTCGGTGGTCTACGGTCTGCCCCGGCTGGGCTCGCTGCTCGACTTCAAGGACATCCTGGCCCAGAAGGTGGTGGACGAGGTCTTCTTCGTGCTCCCGGACAACAGCCAGGACATCCGGGAGCACCTGGCGTCCTGCGAGCAGGTGGGGGTCACCTACCGCATCGTGCCCGCCATGTACGACCCCACCGATCCCCACAAGCTCAAGGTGGACGTGATCCAGGAGGTGCCCACCCTGACCAAGGTCATGGTCCCCTTCAATCCCTCAGGCTACATCTACAAGCGTGTCCTGGACTACATCGGAGGGCTGGTCGGAACCTCGCTGTTCCTGCTCATGTATCCAGCCATCGCCCTGGCCATCAAACTCGACTCCCCCGGGCCGGTGCTCTTCCGGCAGCCCCGGATGGGCCGGCACGGGCGGGTGTTCAGCATCTACAAATTCCGGACCATGTGCGCGGATGCGGAGGAGCGCAAGGAGCAGCTCCTGCACGCCAACGAGATGAACGGGGGCATCTTCAAGCTCCGCAACGACCCCCGGGTGACCCGGGTGGGCCGCTTCCTGCGCCGCACCTCCCTGGACGAGTTCCCCCAGTTCCTCAACGTGCTCCGGGGCGAGATGGGCATCGTGGGCCCCCGCCCCCACCCGGTCTCCGAGGCGGAGAGCTACAGCCCCGAGCAGCGGCGGCGGCTCTCCATGCGTCCCGGGCTCACCGGCCTGTGGCAGGTCTCGGGCCGCAGCAACCTCCAGGATTTCGAGCACACCGTGGCGCTCGACCTAGCCTACATCGACAACTGGCGTTTCTCCACCGACCTGCTCATCCTGCTCAAGACCCTCGCGGTCGTGCTGCGCGGCGACGGGGCGAGGTAGGCCGGGTGGGATGCATGCCACGCCGGGAAAATTTCCTGCGGATGAAGCTCGCGGCATTCATCCGCGACGCGGAGGTGGGCGAACTGCTGCACGGCGCGGCGGTGGCCTTCTCCCTCAAGGTGCTGGGCGTGTTCGCGGCCTTCGGTTTCTACATCCTGCTCTGCCGCAACCTAGGTGCGGGAGAGGCCGGCCTCTTCTTCCTGGCCGTGAGCCTGGTGGAGGTTCTGGCCATGGCCTGCCGCCTGGGCCTGGACCAGAGCGCCATCGCCCTCATCGGCAAGCACGCGGGGCAGCAGGAATGGCCCCAGGTGAAGGGCATCTTCCAGGCCAGCAGCCGGGTGGTGGTCCTGGCCTCGCTGCCCGCGGCCGCCGGCCTTGCGCTCGCGGCCCCGTTCCTGGCCTCAGCCGTGTTCAAGGACTCCCGGCTGGTGGACCCGCTGCGCATCGCCGCGGCCGCCATCCTACCCCTCGCCCTGTACAATCTCTTCGGCGAATCCCTGAAGGGACTCCGCCGGATGGCGGAATCCCAGTTCGTCACCACCTGTGCGCACCAGGCCCTGCTGCTGCTCGGCATCCTCCTCCTGGCGCGCCGCCTGGACATCCCGGGCGTCTCCTGGCTCTATGGCGGCGCGGCCGCGCTGGCCGCGTCCCTGGGCTACGCCCTGTGGCGCCGGGCCACCCCGCAGTTGGCGGCCGTGCAGGGAACCTTTTCCCGCAGCGCCCTGCGCGCCGTCTCCCTGCCCCTATTCTGGGTCAATCTCCTCTCCCTCATTAACGCCAAGGTGGGCATCTTCTCCCTGGGCCACTACGGCACCACCGCTGACGTGGCCGTGCTCAATGCGGCCCTGCGCATCACCCTGCTGACCAACATCGCCATCCTGGCGGTCAACGCCATTTCCGCGCCCAAGTTCGCGGCCCTGCACGGCAGCGGCGACCGGCCCGGGCTGGTCCGGGTATGCGGCAGCGCCACGGCCCTGCTGGTGGCGGCCTGCCTGCCCCTGCTCCTGGCCATGCTCTGCCTCCCCGACTCCCTCATGGGGCTCTTCGGTCGCGACTTTGCCGGACACGGCTCCATCCTGGTCATCCTGGCCCTGGGCCAGGGCGTCAACATCGCCGCCGGCCCCATGGGGGTCCTACTGTCCATGGCCGGCCGGGAGCGCTGCCTGCGCAACATCTTCTACGCCACCACCCCGGTCCACCTACTCGCCCAGGTGCTCCTCACCCCGGCCTTCGGCACGGCCGGGGCCGCCTGGGCCATCACCTCCAACATCGTCCTGGTCAACCTGGCCGCGGCCTACGCCGTGCGCAAGCAATTCGGCTTCATCGCCCTGTTCGCCACCTCCAGACTGTTTGCGAAGGCCCCATGAACAGACCGCTCAAGACCCTCTACGCCCTGGCCGGAAAAGTCGCCCAGAAGGTGCGGACGTACTGGTAC
>JAEXTU010000185.1 GCA_023453335.1 Pseudomonadota bacterium
CGGCTCCGGGGAGGAGGGGGGCCGACGCGCCCTGGACAAGGCGGCCCTGGCCCTGGCCGCCATGGGCATGCCCAAGGAGCGCATCCGCACCCGCTTCAAGTACCGCGAGTACTCCACGGCCAAGGACATCCTCACCGAGGCGCACCAGGGCCTCTACGACGCCGTGGTCCTGGGCCACCGCGGCATCTCCTCCCTGGAGTCCTTCTGGAGCCCCAGCGTGGGCCGCACCCTGCTGGACACCGCCTTCGCCCTGCCCCTGTGGATCTGCCGCCGGCCGGACTTCTCCCGCAAGAACGTGCTGCTCTGCGTGGACGGCTCCGGCCCCTCCCTGTGCATGGTGGACCACGTGGGCTTCATGCTGGCCCAGGAGCCCGAGCACCACGTGACCCTGTTCATGGTGCAGATGCCCAACATGGAGGACGAGACCGTGACCGGCCACGTCTTCGGCCTGGCCCGCAAGACCCTCATGGGCAACGGATTGCCCGCGGAGCGCATCCAGACCAAGACCGTGTCCAGCCCGGAGCCGCCCGCCGCCATCCTGGCCGAGGCCCAGGAGGGGAATTACGCCGCGGTGGCCATGGGCCGCACCGGCCGCACCCACGGCTTCCTCAAGCGCATCATCCTGGGGTCGGTGAGCACCAGCGTGTTCAGCGGGCTGGAGGGCGCAGTATTATGGATATGCCAATAGGCGGTTCAGCCGACTAGACCGGCGTAAATCTCTTCGTAGCGCCGGGCCACGGCCGGGAGGCTGTAGCGGTCCAGGATGCGCTGGCGCGCCTTGCGCGAGAGTTCGGCCCGCTCCGCCGGCCGCATGGCCAGGATGGAGCGCAGGGCAATGGCCAGGGCGCGCGGGTTGCGCGGGGCGACGGCCACCCCGGCATCGCCCGCCACCTCGGCCGCGTCGCCCACCGCGGTGACCACGCAGGGCACCCCGCAGCACATGGCCTCGCCCACCACGTTGGGGAAGCCCTCGCCGAACGACGAGGCCAGCACGTGCACGTCCAGGGCGGCCATGACCCGGGGCACGTCGTCCCGCCGGCCGAGCAGCCGCACCACCCCGGCCAGGCCCGCGGCCTCCACCATGCCGGCCAGGGCCGGATTGTCCTCCTCCACCCCGTCGCCGCAGAGCACCAGGTGCAGGCCGGGCACGGCCCGCGCCGCCTCGGCCGCGGCCGCGAACAGGGTCTCGTGCCCCTTCATGGGGTCGAAGCGAGCCACCATGCCCGCCACCGGGGCCTCGGCCGGGATGCCCCACTCCGCGCGCAGCGCGGCCCGGGCCACCGGGTCCGGCTTGTAGCGCTCGGCATCGAACCCGTTGGGCACCACCTCCCAGCGCTTGGGGTGGTAGCCCAGGCGGGTGTGCACCTCCACCGCCACCTTGGAGTTGGCCAGCACCACGTCGGGCAGGCCCGAGAGCCGGGCGTTGAGCCCCAGGGTCCAGCGGGTGAGCCGGCGGTACTTGTCCAGCTCCATGTCCGAGCAGCGGATGTTCCAGGCCACCCGCCTCACCCCGGCCAGCTTGGCCGCGGCCAGGCCCAGGAGGTCGGCATGGTAGAGCCAGGTCTGCACCAGGTCGGGCTTGAACTTCCGCACCACCCCCACCGCGCGCAGGAGCGCGCCCGGCGTGGGCAGGCCGCGGGCCAGGCCCAGGCTCTCCACCCGCACCCCGGCCCCCAGGATGGCCTCGGCCGTGGGGCCGGGCGCCAGCAGGCAGAGCACCTGCGAGGCGAACCGCTTGCGGTCCATGGCCCCCACCAGCTTGGCCAGCATGGCCTCGGCCCCGCCGGTGTTCAACCCCGTGATTACGTGAAGTATGCGCATCATCACAACCCCGCCGCCTCGGCGAGCAGGGCCTCGTACTCCCGCACGATGCGCTCCACCCGGAAGCGCTCGGCCGAGGCCGCCACCGCGACCCGGGCCGGGGGGGCGTCCGCGGCCCGGAGGATGGCCCGGGCCAGGTCCGCGGGGTCCTCGGGCGCGGCCAGGTAGCCGTTCACCCCGTCCTGCACGATCTCGTCCAGGCCGCCCGGGCAGCGGAAGGCCACGCAGGGCGTGCCCAGGGTCAGGGCCTCCAGCACCACGTTGGGCAGGCCCTCGTAGCGCGAGGAGAGCACGAACAGGTCCGCCGCGGCCAGCCAGGGATAGGGATTGGCCGCAAATCCCGCGAAATGCACGCGCCCGGCTAGGCCCAGGCCGCGGGCCTGGGTTTCCAGGGCCTCGCGCAGGGGGCCCTGGCCCAGGACGGTGAGATGGAACCGGTCGGCCGGGAGCCGGGCCAGGGCCGCGAGGAGCAGGTCGAAGCCCTTCTGCTGCAACAGCTTGCCCGCGGCCACCAGATTCACCCGGCCCGGGGGCAGGTTGACGTCGCCGGCCGCGGCTTTGGCACGCACCGCGTCGGCGTCCACCGGGTTGGGAATGACCCGGGTGCGGGACGCAGGCACGCCGAAGTTGCCCACCAGGTCGTCCTGCATGTCACGGGACTGGCAGACCACCCGGTCAAAGCGCGGGTAGAGCAGGCGGTAGAGCAGGCCAAACAGCCAGGGCCGGGGGCTCTGCCCCAGGTTGCGGCTGGGGATGTTGGTCTCGCGGGCCACCAGGGCCGGGGCCGGGCGGCCGTACAGGGGCCTGGCCAGCATGGCCAGGAGGTTCAGGTGGCCCAGGGTGGTGAGGAGCACCTGGGGCCGGGTGCGGCGCACCAGGGCGGCCAGGCGCAGCACCGCGCCACGGGCGCGGGCGCTGCCCAGGTCGTGGGCGGGCACGTGGGCCGGGACCTGGTCAGCATAGGGGCCGGACAGGGTGGCGGCGGCCAGTTCCGGGGCGAAGCGCTCCCGGTCCAGATGGGCGAGCAGGGTCAGGACCACCCGTTCCGCGCCCCCTCCGGCCAGGGAAGGGATGGCGAAGAGGACGCGCAGGGGCGGCACGGGGTCAGGAGGTCGTCGTGAGGCGGCAGCGCGTGGACGCGATGATGGCCTGGCGCAGGGCCTCGCGGTCTTCGTTGAAGAACAGGTGCAGCCAGGCCGCGCCGATGAGGCCGGCGAACAGTGCCATGGCCGTCTCGCGCACCGGAACCGGCACGATGCTGCGGTCGTCCACACCCCTCTTGATCACCGCCTGTAGGAAGTCGGTATACATGCGGTGCAGGGTGAAGGTGTCCATGTCCGGCCCGGAGGTGAAGCCCTTCATCTTCTCGAAGGGCCGGTTCTTGAGCAGGAGCAGGCACTCGTTCTTGTGGGAAACCAGGAAGGCGAAAAAGGAGTCGATGAACTGCATGACCTGGCCTAGGCCGTCGGCGCTCTCGGTCACCGCCTGGCGCGAATGCTTGTACAGCGCGTTCAGGGTCTGCCAGGTCAGGATGTGGAGCAGGTTGTCCTTGGTCTTGAAATGGTAAATGATGGTGCCGCCGGCAACCCCTGCCCGGTCCGCAATCTCCGAAACCGGAGTGTGCTCGAACCCCTTTTCCGCGAAAAGCTCACACGCTACGCCGAGGATGGCTTCGATCTTGTCCACTTTGACCGTCCCGTCTCGCTAAACCGTTATCCCCCCTGCTCCTTCTCCGAACCGCCCGAAAAAACATTACCCTTTTGCCTGCCGATTGGGCAAGCACTCTTTCTCCCGGTCCAGGCGCTCCCGGTACTCCTCGCTGTAGATGTTGATCATGGCCATGGTGAAGGAGAGGATGAGGGGTCCATACAGGATTCCCAGGGCGCCGAAGGTCTGCAGCCCGCCGATGACCGCCAGGAAGATGAACAGGGTGGATACCCCCGAGGCGCCCTTCATGAAATAGGGGCGCAGGAAGGTGTCGATGCTGGTAACCAGAAGCCCGCTCCACAAGAGGAGGAACACCGCGGCCGGCCAGGAGCCCTGGATCAGGAGCCAAACGGAGGCAGGGAGCCAGATGAGGCCGGTGCCCACTATCGGGATCAGGGAGGCGAAGCCCATCATGGTGCCCCAGAACAGGCCGGGGATGCCCACCAGGGCCAGGCCCACTCCGCCCACCAGCCCTTGGAGCAGGGCCACCATGAGGCCGCCCACCAGCACCGCCCGCGACACCTTGCGCAGGGAGTCGATGATGGCGTCCTCCTGGTGCCGGCGCAGGGGGGTGAGCCGGCGCAGGGTCTCCAGCCACTTGGTGCCGTCCTTGAGCAGGAAGAAGAGGATGAAGAGCATGAGCAGGAACTGGAACAGGATGGACACCGCGTTGCCCAGGAAATGGGTGCCGAAGGTGAGCAGTTCCTGGCCCAGGCGCCGGGACACGGAGAGGATGTTGGCCTGGATGTCGGCCTCGGTGAGCACCATGCCCGGGAAATGCGCGTAGGCCCAGTCCAGGGCGCTCTGCAGCGGGCTCTGGTGGATCAGGTCCGAGAGGTTGGCGTCGGTGAGCCAGTGGTTGAGCTTGGCCACGGACTGCACCCCCTGGGTGGCCAGGCCGCCCAGGAAAAACCCGGTGGGCATGGCCACGCAGACCACCACCACGGCCAGGACCATGACCGAGGCCACCGCCTGGCTGCGGCCCAGGCGGTCCACCAGCCGGAACTGCACCGGGTGGAAGATGGCCGCCAGCACCGCGGCCAGGATGAAGGTGTGCAGGAACGGGCTGAAGATCCTAAACGCCAGGTACAGGCCGAAGAGGAGCAGGGCCAGGAGCGCCAGGGTGTGCAGCGCCGGGGTGGCCCTAATCTCCCCGACGGGGCGGGCGTCGCCGTTCTCGGCAACCGGGGTCCGTTCCGGTGCGGGGTCCTGGGTCATGGTGTCCTCGTGTCCGAAGTCGGCCGGAACCCGGCCGGGATGGGTGCATTCATAGCCGGGCTTGCCCCGGGGGGCAAGTCGTTCAGGCAAGGTCCGCGGGCAGCGCCTCGCCCTGCCCCAGGGCCATGAGCAGATCCCACAGCCGCTGGTCCAGGACCCCGGCCCCGAAGCGGCCGGCCGCAGCCGCGGCCAGGACTCCCCGCCGGGGCAGGAGAGCACGGGCCTCGGCCAGGCCGCGGGCCAGATCCTCGGCGGTGCGCTCACAGAGCGCGCCGTTCACGCCGGGCTGCACGATCCAGTCGGTCACCCCGGGAATGGCGGCCGCGGCCACCGGCAGGCCGCTGCACAGGGCCTCCAGCATGACGTTGCCCAGGCCCTCGTGGGTGGAGGGGAAGGCCAGCAGGTCCGCGCCGCGGTAAATGCGCTCGGGGTCGGGCAGGTAGTCGGCCAGGACCGCCACCCGGCCGGCCAGTTCCGCCCCGGCCGCGGCCTCCCGGATGCGGCTCAGGTAGCCGGCGTCCTCGGGGAACACCGGGCCGGCCAGCACCAGGCGAAATTCCCGGGGCAGCAGTCGCAGGGCCTGGGTGGTGAGCAACTGGTTCTTGAGGGGCCGGATGCGGCCCAGCTGGAACACCACCGGGTGGCGGTCCTCCAGGCCGGGCAGGAG